>DASVNL010000065.1:0-7921 GCA_036383875.1 Thermoanaerobaculia bacterium | reverse complement strand
GCGACCGAGGTTGCATGAGCGATGTTGCGAAGACCATTGAGGCCGTGTGGAGGATCGAGTCCACACGGCTCATCGCTGCGATCGCGCGTGTTACTCACGATGTCGGCATCGCTGAAGAGCTCGCGCAGGATGCGCTCGTCATTGCGCTCGAGGTCTGGCCAGAGGATGGCATCCCCGACAATCCCGGTGCGTGGTTGATGACCGCGGCCAAGCGACGCGCGATGGACTCATTGCGACGCGGCCGCATGCTCGTGCAAAAGCACGAAGAAATTGCGCGCGAGCTCGAGTGGCAGCAACAACAGCTTGGCGACGCGTTCGAACAGTCGCTCGATCAAGTCATCGATGACGACGTGCTTCGACTCATATTCACCGCGTGCCATCCCGTGCTTGCGATTGAGGGCCGCATCGCGCTGACATTGCGACTGATCGGCGGCCTCACCACGCCGGAGATCGCGCGTGCGTTTCTCGTCCCGGAGAAAACCCTCGGGCAGCGAATCTCGCGCGCCAAGAAAACCCTCTCGGAAGCGCACGTTCCTTTCGAAACGCCAAGCGGTGATGAACTGCGTCGCCGGGTCGAGTCCGTGTTGATGGTGGTCTACCTGATCTTCAACGAAGGCTACACCGCGACGTCGGGCGATGAATGGATGCGCGCGACTCTCTCCGACGAGGCACTGCGTCTCGGCCGCATGCTCGCGCAACTGCTTCCCGGCGAATCGGAAGTGCATGCGCTCGTCGCACTGATGGAACTGCAGGGATCGCGAAACGCCGCGCGCCAGGGCAAGAACGGCGAGGCGGTCTTGTTTCCCGACCAAGACCGCTCGTTGTGGGACTACGCACAAATTCAGCGAGGATTGTCCGCGCTTGAACACGCCCAACGACTCGGCGGCGGCGCGAAACCTTATGCGTTGCAGGCCGCGATCGCCGCCTGTCACATGCGCGCGCGCACCGCCGCAGAAACCGAGTGGGACCGCATCGTCGTTCTCTACGACGCGCTCCTGCAAATCAATCCCTCTCCGATCGTCGCACTCAATCGCGCAGTCGCCGTCGGGATGGCCCAAGGCCCTGCCGCAGGACTCGACGCTGTTGACGCAGCCGCTGCCCTCGCCGCCGACTCCGCACTTCCCGACTACCACCTCTTCCCCAGCGTTCGCGGAGACCTGCTGATGAAGCTGGGCAGATTCGACGAGGCGCGTGAAGAAATCGAACGCGCGATCGCGCTGACGAAGAACACGCGCGAACAGGAATTGCTCACAAATCGGTTGAAGCAGTTGGAGAAGTCGCGCGGCTCATAGGCGCCAAACTCGCGCCGTTCCATTATTGATTGGCGATCCGTAATTCGCGCCATGCGGAACTATTGAGCCTATACTTTCACTGTCCCCCCGAACGACATCTTCGCGCGTCAGCCCCTGGAAACCTCAAGGAGGAAGCGTATGCGATTCTTTGTGCGACCCCTGGCGGTGCTCCTGCTCGTCGTCTGTCTGTTCTCATCCGTCGCGTGTCAGAAGAAGGAGGAAGGTGTCGCAACAGCGACGCAATCCGATACCGCCGCGACGGCACCAGCGGTGGCTGCGGCGTCCGAAGAGTTGAAGCTCTTCGAAACCACGGATGCGAAAGGGAACGTGCTGCATGGCGCAGCGGCGAGCCAATCGGCGGTCGCGTTGCGCATCAACCCCGGCACGCAGGCCGAGGCGGAGGCGTATTACATCGCGGTGCGGACGGCGCTTAGAGGATTCCCGGTTCCCACGCTCCCGGAAAGCAGGATCGGCGACATGCTCGTGTATTACGGCTTTCCCGCGTTGCTCGCGAAAGACATCGAATCGATCGACCCGCCGGTGCTCGTCGATTTCAACCGTCTGCGCACGGCGGTCTCGAACGCCGCCGAGTTTCAGCGGGTCTATGCGTCGAACCCACTGCAACCCGGCGAGATCAACTCAGTCCGATTCTTCGCACCGAAGATCATCAACGTCCGTGACCCCCAAGTGGGCGGCGTGCCCGCCGGCGGGTTTGGCTGGCGCAAGGTCGTGCGATTCCGTGCGCGCAATGGATCGCCCGCGCGTATCGCGGGACTCGACAGTTTCTTCCTGCTCTTCAACTTCACTACCAAGACTCCGAAGTATCCGCCGGCAGGAACGCACGCTGGACAGCTGCAGGCCATTCTGCAGCCGGTCTATCCGCACCGCGGCGCGCATCGCGACCTCTACTTCCTCGTCTACGAGCGGCTCGACGATCCGACGAATGCAGAGAAGGTCGGCTACTTCCTCAAAGCCACATTCGATCTCGAGGGCGTCGTGCCGGACGACAAGTACTACGTGCCGCGCTCCTGTGGTCAATGCCACGGCACCGTCGCCTCGGATCAGAAACGCGCGAAGGTCAACTACCTCGACACGGACCACTTCATCGATCGCACTGGCGACGACTTCACCCGAGTCGCCGCGAGCGACGTCCTCGTCGACGGCAGTTCGTCTTACAACTACTTCCGCGTCTTCAATACCGAGATCGAGACGCAGAACGCGGCGGTCATCGACGGAGGTGCGCAGTTCGCGCTGCTGGCCGCACGGAAGTGGCTCGAATTGCACAAACCGCGAACGCCCGATGAGGCGCGACACGTGCCGCCGCTGCGTCGCGGATTCGTGCAGAACGCGGGCGACGCAACCTGGACGGATGGCGCGACACCGGACACGCAACTCCTGCCGGAGCTGAACCGCTACTGCTTCCGCTGCCACAGCTCGGTCAACTACCACGTGTTCCAGAAAACGTCCGTCATCGGTCGCAAGTCGTCGATCATTTCGCGAATCGACAGCGGATCGATGCCGCAGGATCGCGAGCTCGATGACGCCACGAAACGGCGAATCACCGATCTCGTGAAGGCGCTCCCGTAGCGATCACTCGAATGCAGGAGCGGTCAGCCTGGCCGTTCCTGCATTCACCGCCGCCGATCCTTCCACCACATGCGCATCAGCGCGATGTAGCTGAGGCTCGTCGGGAGGAAGCGCATCTTCGATTTGCCGTCGCGGCGGTAGATGAAGTGGATGGGCTCTTCGATGATGCGGCAGCCGGCTTGTTGTGCGCGGATCGCGATCTCGGGGAGGAACGAGAAGTCGTTCTGGCGATGTGGGAGGTCGCGCAGAACGTTCGCGCGATAGATTCGAAATCCCGACGTCTTGTCGCGGATCCCCGCGCCGAACAGCGCGTGCATGATCGTGTTCAGCGTCGCACTGAGTGCGCGCTTCCATGCGGGCGTTCCCGTGACCGTGCTGCCGATGACCGCGCGCGAGCCGATGACGATGTCCGCTTCCGCGGCATGCAGCGCATCAATCAATCGCGGGATTTCCTCGGGTTGATGATTGAGATCCGCGTCCATCGTCACGACGAGGTCCGCATCGTGCGCGACCGAGGAGAAGCCGCGACGAAATGCCGCGCCGAGTCCATGCGGATGTTGTTCGTAGAGGATGCGAATGTTTCCGAGCTCGGTGCGCAATCGCTCGGCGATCTCGCGCGTGCCGTCGTTGCCTTCGATCACGTAGAGAATTTCGAACGTGCTGTCGGGGATCGCGCGCAGTGAGTCGTGCAGCCGCCGCGTCAGCGCCTCGATGTTCTCGCGCTCGTTCCACGCGGCGATGACCGCGACGACCTTCACTGCCGCGGATGATATAGCGGCGATGGTACGATCGGCTCAGTGCGCCAGCATCGATTCGTTCTCGTCGTCAGCGCGCTTTCGATCGCTCTCGCTGTCATCCTGTACTTCCCCACCTTCCGACTCCCCTTCGCCTACGACGACGTCGACTACATCAACCTCGGCTCGCGACTTCTCGCCGGCGAGATCACCATCCTCGACGCCCTCTTCACGCCGCACTCCGAGCATCTCGTCGCGGGCTGCCGCGCGTTGTTCTTCCCGTATCTCCACGTCTTCGGCCTCGACGCATTCGTGTGGCGCGTATTCGTCGTGATCGTGCACGCGCTCTCCGCCGTGCTCCTCGCGATCCTCGCGCGTCGTTACGCCGGCTCGACGCGCGCGGGCGTCGCCACCGCGATCACGTACCTCGGCGCATGCGGCTTCTCGGCGATGTGGATCTGGTTTCCGACCGGCGCGACTGTGCCGCTGATGATGTTGCTGCTCAACGCGGCGGCCGCACTTCTCGCGTGGCGCGATCACTTGACGTTGCGACGAGTCGCTGCGGCCTTCCTGATCATCCTCGCGCTGCTGACCGAAAGCTCATTCGCGCCGATGGCGCTGTTCCCCGCGCTCATCGACGAATACGAACGGCGTCGCGCGGGGCAACATCGCATCGGCTGGTTCTCGATCGCGACGTTGCTCAGCATCGCGGGTGCGTTCGTACTCGTCATGGTGATCTTCCGCAACGCCGCGGGCGTCGTCTCGATCAATCCATGGGCGGGATTGCCGCGCGCTGCGTTCCTGCTCGTCGCCGCGCCGTTCCGCTTTTTCTTTCCCGGCATCTCCGTGATCTCCACCACCGTCGCGCGCGTCGCGATCCTCGTCGCCGTCGTCGGCACCACGATCGCGGCGACGGTGCTGGCGCTGCTCATCGCGTTGTGGCGTCGTCACGTGCCGGCACTCGCGACGATCGCAGTGCTCGCGTTGCCTGGCGCACTCGGTGTGCTCACGCTCATCGGACTCGGACGCTGGAACTTCTCGTGGCAGGCGCTCTACGACACCGATCGCTACTTCTTCCCGCTGATGATTCCGCTGTCGCTCCTCGCCGGCGCGATTGCGAGCTCGATCTCGTTCGACGGCTGGCCGCGACTCGCACGTGCGCTGCTCCTGACGTGCATCGCAATCGCAGTCGCCGGCGAGCTCGCACTGCAACGCCGCGCCATGCTCGCGCCGATTCCGCGTGTCGTGTACGCAAAACACGAAGCGCGCTTCGCATCACTGCAACGATTGATGACGATGCTCGACGCCGCCGGTCCGATCGACATCCCGCGGCAGACGCTTTGGATCGCCGATCTCCACAACGGCAAGCTGCGCACCGAAATCCTCACCGCCATCATCTGCGGCAACGGACGCTGCCCCCGCATTCGCCTCGGCGACAAGAAAGTCGACGACGCAACCGCAGCGCGCCTCAATCCGATTCTCGATCGCTGGGCGCGTGAATCGGGCGAACGCGTGCCGTTCATTCGCGTCGTCGATGGACGTCTCATCAACACGCGCGTGCAATGGCACATCGATTCACTGAACGAGCCGGTGACGATCGCGTCGCAGAAACTCGAAGTCGCGATGACCGCGCCCGTCGGAGAGACGGTGCGCGCATCACTCGTCGACATCGAAAGCGGAATGACCTTCCCGCTCGACTCAGTGAAGATCACGCGCGACGGCCCACAGACGTACATGCTCCCAACGCGCCCGATGTGGAGCATCCTCGGCGAAGGCCGCGCCGCGCGCCTGATTCTCGACTGCGAGCGCCGCCCGCACTGCGTGCAGTTCATCACCGCCGGCAGTGCGGGCGATCAGGTTCAGTAGGACGTGACCGGCGTCGCGACGCCGATGAAGATCACGATGCCGTCGCCGCCTGGATTGGCGGCGATCCCATTGAATGGGTCCCCAAATACATCCATGTCGAACGACGGCTTCCAGTTGTTGCACGTCCAGACGTTCCCGGCCGCGTCGACTTTCAAACCGGTCGTGCGCGTCATCGGGATGTAGCACGCAGGTGCGTTCTCGCCGTACAGCGGAACGCCGTTGTGCAACAGCACCTGACTCCCCGCGCTCGGCAGCGTGTAGCCGGTCTGCGGCGTGAGTCCGTCGCCGAAGAGACGTCCCGTCGCGTTGATGCCCGCGAGTTGCGTGACGCGGCCGTGATGAACGCTGCCGGGTTCGAGCGGTCCGAAGTTCGCGACCCAGACGTTGTCCGCGCCGTCGAGCGTGATGCCCCACGGACCGACCATGCCGCCGCCCTGATACCCGCCGATCAGCGTGCCGTCGGACTTGAACGCGTACACGTGATCGTCGCCGCCGGAGCCCGTCCAGATGTTGCCCGCCGAGTCGATGACGATGCCTTTGAGCGTCTGGCCGATCGTGATGACATCGCCGATCGGAGTGAGTTGATTGTTGGTGAGATCGAGTTGCAGATGCGTGATGGTGCTCGGCGACGCGCTGCTCGTCACCCACGCCGTGCCATCCGCCGCGATCGCGATGCCGAACGGCGCGAAGTTCTCGATGGTCTCGTCGCCGGGCGGATAGACGATCGGCGTCGCGTTGCCATCGCCGCCGGGAAACACGACGACTTTGCCGTTGCCCCAGCTCGCGAGCCAGACGTTGCCGCTCGGATCGACGAGCGTGCCCTGCACGCGATACGCGACGCCAGCGCCGTAGCCATCCGGCGGCAGTGATTGCGGCTCCGCGTTCGCGTTGAACTGCGTCGCGCCGCCGTTGGGAAAGTCGTTGCCCCAGCCGAAGTTGCCGAACCACGGATTGCCATCGGCGTCGACGTCGACGCCGAAGCCGGGCCCGAGGAGGCCGCCGCCGGTGAACGGGGAAATCGAGGCGGCGCTGCCGTCTGGCTCGAGCACGATCGACCAGGTCGTCGAGACGCCGCTCCCCTGAATGACGTTGTTCGCGATCCACGCGCGACCCTGCTTGTCGAACGCGAGGTTGCCCGGGCCGCCGAACATGGAATCGTCGTTGCCCGAGTCGTTCACCTTCACCGCGATCGTCCACGCGTCGGGCTGCGACTCGAGCGCCGCGTGATAGACATTCGCGGTCTTCGATTGCAGGTAGATGCCGCCGACGTTGCGGGCCGGCTGCCTTGCGATATTGCCGAGGGCTTCGATGGTGTTAGTGGGGACCACGCCGCTCGACGGCGTGGCGAGTTTGTAGAACATCGCTAGCTCGCGACCTTTGACGACCGTCGCGAAGAAATTGCCGAGGCTGCGGGTGAGTCGCAGAGCATTGGTTTCGTCGGCGTTCGGCGATGATGTGAGCACCGCCGACGACGTGCCGTTCGCGATGTTCACGACGTTCGCGTTCATCATCGCGACGATGCTCAGCGCGAACGAGTCGCCCTGAATCTCCGCGCCGACCAGGAACTGCGCCGCGCAATAGGCCGCGGAGATCGTGGTCAGTTCATTGAGCGTGATCGAGTCGGGCAGCGCGGGACCGATGATCGTCATCAGTGTGACGCCTTCGCCGATCGTCGCGGTCGCGTAGAAGATGCTCGTTGACGTGTCGGAGCTCGTCGCGATCGTGAACGTCCCGTCGGCGTTCGACGTCGCCGTGCCGATCACGTTCGGCGTGCTGCTCGTGGCCTCGTACAACGTGACCTGCGCGCCGCCCAGCGGCGTGATTTGAAGTGCGGACATGCCTCCGGACTGGACGATCCCGTTCATGCACTGACTCCTTCTGCTGATTGGTGGACGAAGTGCGTTCAGGCTACCACGCACCTCTCCTGATTTCGGTCCCGCCGTCACTCCACACGTGGGGAATCGCGCCGATGGCTGAGTTCCCGTGGGCACTCGTACCTTCGCCGGCTCCGTTCGATACACTCGTCAGACGGAGCCGACATGCGCATCAACGAGTTCTTCGCGAATCACGGCATCGGCGCGTGCAGCGTCATCGCTGCCGTGTCGGGCGGCGTCGACTCGACCGCGCTCCTGCTGATCCTCGCCGATCTGCGCGATCGCGGCTTTCTGATTCTCGCGGCGCACGTGAATCACCATCTGCGTGGCGCGGAGTCCGACGACGACGAGGCATTCGTGCGCGACTTGTGCGCGCAGCTCGATATCGCGCTCGACGTCGCGGACGGTACGCTCGACCCGGAACGCATTCGCGCGCGTGGCATCGAGGCGGCGGCGCGCGAAGTCCGGTACGCGCGACTGCTCGAGATTCGCGAACGTCGCGACGCGCAGTTCATCGCGACGGCGCATCAGAAGAACGATCAGGCCGAGACCGTGTTGATGCGACTCC
>DASVNL010000064.1:0-1612 GCA_036383875.1 Thermoanaerobaculia bacterium | reverse complement strand
CCCTCACCTTTTCGACGATCGCGCGCGCGTTGTCATCTGCGCTGACGTTGACCGCGTCGATCACCAGCGCCGGTTCGAGTGGCGCCTCGTACGGATCGTCGATGCCGGTGAAGTTCTTCACCTTGCCGGCGCGCGCCTGCGCGTACATCCCCTTCACGTCGCGCGACTCGCACACGTCGAGCGGCGCATCGACGAAGACTTCGAAGAAGCGATCCGCACCGACCATCGCGCGGACGGCGTCGCGGGTCGCGCGATACGGACTAACCGCCGCGCAGACGACTGCACCGCCGTGTCGCACGACTTCCGCGGCGACGAAGCCGATCCGGACGATGTTCGTGTCGCGGTCTTCTTTCGAGAAGCCGAGGCCTTTGGAGAGGTGCGTGCGGACGATGTCGCCGTCGAGAACGGTGACTTGGCGGCCACGTTCCATCAACAGTCGCACGACGGACTCGCCCGTCGTCGACTTGCCGGCGCCGCTGAGGCCCGTGAACCAGATGCAGAAGCCCTGGCGCTCGCGCGGCGGATAGCTTTCCGCGAGGATCGTCGCGACTTCGCGGCGAGTGAACCATTCGGGGAGCGGCACGCCCTTGCCGAGGTATTCGTCGCGGACTTGCGTGCCGGAGATGGAGCGCGTGACCGCGCCGGCCGGAACTTTCGAGCCTTCCTCGTAGCGATCTTCGCCCGCGAGATAGACGAGCTCGTGGAACGGCAGCGGCGTGACGCCTGTCTCGGCGGCGTGCGTCGCGACGAGCTCCTGCGCGTCGTACGGCCCGTAGAAGCCGCCGCCCGGACTGGCGTGGTCGCGGCCGACGATCAGGTGATTCGCGCCGTAGTTGCGGCGGATCAGCGCGTGCCAGAGCGCCTCGCGCGGTCCGGCCATGCGCATCGCCAGCGGGAGCAGCGAGAGGACGACGCGATCGCGGTCGAAGTAGTGTTCGGTCAATGCTTTGTACGTGCGGACGCGCGTGTAATGGTCGACGTCGCCGGGCTTGGTCATGCCGACGACGGGATGAAGCAACAACACGCCGTCGACGGATTCGCTCGCGCGCCGCGTCAGCTCTTCATGCGCGCGATGCATCGGATTGCGCGTTTGGAACGCGACGACGTTCGCGCGGCCACGCTCGGCCAGCAAACGCCGCACTTCGGCGGGCGTGCGTCGCAGCTCGGCGAAGTCGGGCGCGCTCGGAAGTCGGAGGACGCGCAACTTGCCGCTGGCGTTCAGATCGCCCCAGCGATCCATCTCCGCGACGAGCGGATGGCTCTTGCTGGTCGTGCGGAAGACGTTCGCCGCCGCGGCCTCGCGATCCCACTCATACAACTCCTCGACGGTCATCACCGCGAGGATCTCGTTCCGCGAGTTGCGCAGCGCGATGTCGGAGTCGAGCGTCAGGTTCGCGCCGCGCTCGACCGGCAGGGTGATCGGAATCGGAAAGAGCGTCCCGTTGGCGAGCCGCATCTCCCCGACCACGCGCTCGTAGTCGGCGCGACCCATGAACCGGTCGAGAGGCGAAAACGCCCCGGTGGCAAGCAACTCCAGATCGTGCTGCGCCCGATCGGAGATCTGAATGGACGGCAACGAGGCCGCGTAGCGAAAAAGATCGGGCGAGCCATC
>DASVNL010000063.1:0-12296 GCA_036383875.1 Thermoanaerobaculia bacterium | reverse complement strand
ACGGGCGTCGGGAACCAGTAGCCGACGTTTTCGAGATGCGCCCAGTCGCCGTTGCGCACGAGTTGCGACGTCGCGTTGAGCAGCGGCCATTGATTCACGACCGTCTCGATGCGATTCGTGCTCGGCGACGCGATGCTATTCGTCAGGAAGACGATGCTGTCGTCGAAGAAGAACCACGACTTCTTCGCGGTGAGCTGCGAGCCAAGCGGCGCGAGCTCCATCGCGGAGACGCCGTTCTGACCGTCGCCCGTGCCGCCCGCGAATGCGCGCGTGCCGTAGCCGTACAGGTCACTCGCGGTGTCCGCCTTCTGCTCGACCGTGATGCCCGGTAGTCGCGTCCAGTCGAACGCGGGCCAGATGTCGCGGCCGAAGTACTCATCGCCGCGCAGCACGAGGTAGAAGCGGCCGTCGCTCTGTCGCGAGCCGCGGATGTTCTCGTCGTTCGTGTCCTCGCCCGACTTCGTGCGATTCGAGAACATCTTCACCGACGCGAACCAGCCGGCGCGGCGATGAATGGTGTAGTCCGAGGTGAAGTAATGACGATGCCCCGACGGCCACGCCGCGGGATAGCGCGCGCTCTCGACTTGCGCAGCGAGTCCGGCGAGCTCGGTGTTCATCGTGCCGTGCCACGTCAGCATGATCTTCGCCGCGGCCGCGCGGATCTCGGTCTGCCGCGCGCTCGGAAATTGCGAAGCCTGCAGCAGCGCGGCCATGCCGTTGAAGCCCGACGTCGACGGCCGCGCGACTTCGCGGCTGATCACGGAGACGTCGAAGTACATGCCGTACAGCGACCACGCGATGCCGTCCGCGACGTAGTCGGCGAACGAGGCCAGCGAATCGGATGGGAGGCCATACGTCGTGTTGCGCGTGATGAGCGCGTACTTCGCGGCGTCGTTCGCGAACGAACCGCCGTAGCCGCCGGTGTAGAGCTGCGCGCCGTGCTGATGGAACGAGCGATCCTTCTTGATGCCTTCCTGCGTCGTGACGCGCGTCGCGGTCGCCATCGCATCGCGCACGGCGCCGAGCATCGCGACGTCGTCTTTGAGCAAGGCGAGGCAGAGATGCGTGAACGACGACCAGACGAGGTTCTCGCCGGTCGGCGTCGGTCCGACGATTCCCTTCGCAGCCGGCGAGTTGCCGATGCGTAACGCCATCGCCGCGACGAGATCGTTGTAGACCGTTGCGTCCATGTCGTTGCGCATCAGCACGAGCGTCGGGCCGAGGTCGAGCGGGATGCCCATCGTCCAGAACCACCAGTTCCCGGTGGGGAGCTTGCTGATGCCGTAGAAGACTTTGGTGTACGCGAGCGCGGCGTTGATTTGTCCGAGGAGTTGCGCGCTGCGGTAATACGACTGGCCGGGTGTCTGGTACGCCTTGGCCATGACGATGAGGCGTCGCACGTGGTTCCACGGACCCCAGTCGCCGGACGGCGTGGTCGTGTAGTCGATGTCGCTCCAACTGCCGTCGTCGCGCAGGAAGCCGGGCGCGGTGATGCTGCGCGTGGTGTCTTCGAGTGCGCCGAGGGCGTCGCGCATGCGGGTGGAGGCACGGTCGGAGTTGGCGGCCGTGTAGTAGGAGAGGAACTGCTGCCGAACGACGTCGATGTCCGCGGCGGTCGCGCGGAAGGCGGCGAAAACGAAGAAGATCGCGAGCAGTTTTTTCATAGGACCTGAAAATCAAAAAGGACGGCTGTACGCCGTCCTTTTCTCCGTGGGTGGTTGTGATGTGTGTTGCGGCTTAGACCGTGGTCACGTTGCTGGCCTGGAGCCCTTTCGGACCCTGGATCAGATCGAACTCGACCTGAGCGCCTTCCGGCAGCGAACGAAATCCCTTCGACTGGATCGCGGAGAAGTGAACGAACACGTCCTCACCGTTTTCCGTCGTGATGAAGCCGAAACCCTTTGCATCATTGAACCACTTGACTTTGCCAGTGCTACGCATACTTCGAGGTCTCTCCTTCTTCTGACCCCCTAAGCTCCTCGGATGCCGCTACCTCTCATTCCAAAGTTGCACGGAGATCACGCGTGTCGACCGCAACAGGAGGTGACAATAAGTAAATTTCCGGCGTGACGGAGATTAATAGTTGAGGCCGGTAAGGTGAGTGATGAGTGATGAATGATGAGTGATGAACCGCAGCGTGATTTGTGCGGGCATCTCGACGCTCTCGCAGCTCACCTTACAGTTCATCACTCATCATTCATCACTCATCACTCGAAAGGGCCTCGTAACTACCAAGCTCTTCCCTCGTCTCAACGAGAACACAAGGAGGCACAACATGCTCTTGCCCCTGGTTCTCACAGTTCTGGCGGCCGTGAATCCGCCGCGCGAGTGGCGCGACAGCATTCGCGATGTCTACATCGACGGGAAACTCGAGCGCAACGCGCAGACGCTCACGACGAGTGGGCCGCGCATGATTGCGGTGGTGTGCGGCGAGGAAGTGTTGCTGTTCGATCCCGAGAAGAACGAAGTCGCGTGCGTGCCGAAGTCGGAGTTCACGTTTGCGGCGGATCGCATGACCGCGACGACGTCGCCGGAGATTGCGATCGTCAATGACGGGTCGCTGCTCAAGCCGAACGACGAGACGATGATCGCGAGCGTTGACGGCAAGAGCGTCGTCATCTCGTCGCATCAGAGTCCGGCCGGACCGATGACGGTCGACGAGTTGTGGGCCACTGCACCGACGTGGCGCGCGATCGCTGAAACGTACGAGCCGAACGACGACCTCGTGGCGCGACTCAAGGCCATCGACGAGCCGATCGCGTTGCAGGTCGTGATGGCGACGTGGTGCGGCGACAGTCGTCAGCACGTGCCGCGACTCCTGAAGTCCATCGCGAAGGCGAACAACCCGAACATCACCGTCGACATCGTCGGCGTCGGGCCTGAGTTCGTCACGCCGATGGAGACCATCGCCAGCGCGAACATCACGAACGTTCCGACGGTGATCGTGCAGCGCAACGGCAAAGAGCTCGGACGCTTCGTCGAGACGCCTGCGAACGGCACGGTCGAAGACGACGTGTGCGACATCGAGGCGGGAACGCCGAAGGCGCATCCGGGTCGGATCGAGCGCGGCGCGCTCGTCACGTCGGGAACGTACGAGTGGCGCGATGCGCGGCGTCGCGTCGAAGGGACGGAAGCGTTCGAGATTTACGAGCGTCCGGGTGGCGGTTCGATCGCGCACAGCACGATCACGAAGCGCGACGGCGCGGTGATCGAAACGTGGGCGTCGATCGACGGCGATCGCAAGCCGCGCTCGATCGAAGTCACGCATCGCTACGCGATGGTCATGCATCGCGACGCCACCGCGACGCGCACACGCTTCCGCCGCAGCGGCAGTGAATGGTCCGCCACGTCACGCGGGACGACGGGCGGGATCATCGATCAGACGGCGAGTGGCCCCGAGGCGTTCGTGGCGCCGGCGACGATCACGTATGCGTGGGCGCGCGGTGCGAGCGAGGCGTACATCGTCCCCGAGCGCGGAGTCGGCGCGAGTGGCGCGCTGCACGTGAAGGTCGCGGAAGGGAACGTGCCGAAGTACGTGAAGTTCGCGGACGGACGCACGCGGAAACTCAAGCGGCGGTGAAGTAGATGCTCTGCTCGCGACCGCACGAGCCGCAGAGGCGCGTGACGATCGTCATCTCGCGCTCGGCGTACAGCGCACGCTGCACGTCGGGCGCGGAGTAGCGCGTCGCACCGCAGGCACACGCGAGCTCGGCGAGATGCGAGTCGATGTCGTCGGCGCGGGCGATGGTCAGCGCCGACGATGGCGATTCACCGGGCGCGAACGCGAAACGCTGTCTCACGATCGCGGGCGCCGGCCCTTTGCGCTTACCTGTCGCGAGCCAGACGCACATCGCGACGAACACGCCGACGACGAACAAGCCGATGCCCCACTGCGGCAATCCCGCCGCACTCTCCGCTGCTTTCGGCTGCGCGCCTTCGGGCTCGAGGTGAAAACCGATCGTGCTCCACACTTCGCTGAGCTTCGTCAGGTGATCGGGGACGTCCTTCGCCGCGACGGCGTCGCGCAAGCCGCGCAGCGACTGGCGGATCGTGATGGTCTTGCCGTTCGAGTCGAGCACGGACTCGTACCGGAACGCGGGCGTCTCCGTCACCGACGACGACTCCTCGACGTCGACGTCTTCGGGCAGATTGAACGTCACGGTCTGGCGGATGTTGAGCGGATACGGAAACGCCAGCGGCATCGAGCGGATCATCGTGTCGGGTCGCGAGAGATACGACTCGATGACGCGCGGATACCACGACCAGTCGCCGTTCTTCCACAGCTCCGGGATGCGGTACTCCTCGAGCACGACGACGATGTTGCGCGCGCGATCGTCGACGATCGACGGCGCGCGCACGGCCTCGATCTTCGGCTGATCGATGGCGAGCTGGTTGATGCGCTCCTGCGCGAAGTCTTCGATCGACAGCGTCGCGAGCTCCGCACGCACCGAGTCCGCGTCGGAGCCAGACCACGTCGTCTTCACGTTCAGCACGACCGGCTTCGTGTAGTCCGTCGTCGTGTAGGTCTGCTCGACGACGATGGAGCCTTTGTCGTTCGTGACGACGTTCGTCAGCGCGTTCGTGTTGTCGCGAACGATGAGCGCGCGCTCGTCGCTTGGCGTTTCGATCGTCGCGAGCGAGCCGCCCTGATCCGCGATCGTGCCGTCGATCCAATACGTCTTGCCGCCATCGATGACCTGCGTGATGACGTGATCGAAGAGGAACGGCGAGGGGAGTTTCTCGTCGAGACGCCGCTGCAGTCGCGTGTTGACGAGCGCGGGATACGCTTCGACGCCGAGCTCGCGCAACAGCGACACGAGCAGCAGCGTCTTGTCTTTGCAGTCGCCCCAGCGTTGCTCGAGCGTTTCCCATGGCTGATGCGGCTCGTGCGAGCTGCGGCCCATTTCGATGCCGAGGTAACGGACGTCGTCCTGGACGAATCGGATGGCGGCGGTGATGCGGGCGTCGCGCGATGCGTTCTCGGACTTGATGCGCGTCGCGAGTGCGCTCACTTCGCGCTGCGAGCGCTCGTCGAGCTGGAACATCGCATTCGCCCACGCGGCCACTTCTTTCCACGATGCGAACTCGGTGAGCTGCACGCTCTTCCACGGCTCGAACCACGACGGCAGCACGTCTTCGATGTCGATGGCCGGAACGTCCGCGCGTTCCCACACGAGCTCCTGCGCGCCGTTCTTCATCGCGATGGTCGGATGTTCCGCGCCCCATTGCAGCGGACGTCCGATCGGCCACACGAGCCGATGGCGCAGACGCTTCGTCGGCACGGCGGTGCTGAGGTCGAAGTCATCGGTGTAGCGGCCGTGCAGGATCGGATTGCCGCCGGCGATCGACCACGAGTAATCGATGACGTCGCCGGGCCGCACGTCTTTGAGGAAGAGGAGCGCGGTGCGCTCGCCGTCGTAGATGCGATTCTCGGTGTCGTCTTCTTTGTCGATGACGCGGATCTCATCGGGCTCGAGCGCGTCGATGCGCGTGCCGTTGCGGATGATCGTCACGCCATGCACGGTCAGCCGCTCGAAGCTCGGATCGAAATCGAGCGAGACTTCGGACGCGTTCTGCACGCCGCTCGGCGACAACACTTTGCGCACCACGCGGAAGTACTTCGTCTCGTCCGCGCCGCCGGCGATGACCTGGTGATCGCTGAGGATGTCGTAGATGCCCCAGCGCACGTTCTGCTTCGCGATCGCGAGTGACGTGTCGGCGGGGAGCGTCTCGACCCATGACGGCGCCGGACGCACGCCGACTTCTCCCGCGAATGCAGGCAGGGTTAAGGCGACGAGAAGAAGGAGCGTGGACCGCACGCGGCGGGGATTGTAACCCGAAGAGTTATTTGCCGGCACGGCCGGCTGCGCTGGTTGCTCCGCTGGAGTTCACGCTTTGCGCGCGGCCCATGAGCAGATCGGGCAGTCCGCAGGGACGTGGTTGCGGGCGGGACAGTATTCGCGTCCGAAGTAGATGATTTGAATGTGGCGCCGCGACCATTCGTCGCGCGGAAAGACCTTTTTGAGGTCGTGCTCGGTCTGCTCGACGTTCTTGCCGTTCGACAATCGCCAGCGTTGCGCGAGGCGGTGAATGTGCGTGTCGACGGCGAACGCGGGCTCGCCGAACGCCTGCGACATCACGACGCTCGCGGTCTTGTGTCCGACGCCGGGGAGCTTCTCGAGCTCGTCGATGTCGCGCGGCACGGCGCCGCCGTAGTCGTCGACGAGCGTCTGCGCGAGCTTGCGGATGTTCTTCGCTTTCGTCGGCGAGAGTCCGCAACTGCGAATTGCGCCGAGGATCTGTGCTTCGCTGAGCTTCGCCATTTCTTGTGGCGTGTCGGCAAGTTTGAAGAGCGCGGGCGTGACTTTGTTGACCTGCGCGTCCGTCGTCTGCGCGGAGAGCAGCACCGCGATCAACAGCGTGAAGGGATCGCGATGATCGAGAGGGACGGGCGGCTCGGGATAGAGGCGATCGAGGATCTCGCCGATCTTTTGCGCGCGCTCTTTTCGCGTCAACGCAGAGTCTCCAGGTCGCGCCAGCGCAGGACGAACTCAGGAAGCGCAGGCGATGGGATGTCGCCTTCTTTCGTCAACTTGTTGACCTCTGACGGCGGGACGTTGCCGTCTTTCCCTTTGATGAGCAGGCGCATGATCCCTACAGCGCACATCGTCCCGTTACGCTCGGCGACGTGCTCCATGTAGTACCACTTTTCGTCCCAGCCAAGGACGCGGGTGCGGATGTCGAAACGTTCGAAGGGGAGGAGCGAGCGGCGATAGCGCATCACGCAGCCGCCGGCCACTGGACGCCATCCGCGCTTGATGATTTTCGAGAACACGCGCATGCGTCCCATGAACTCGATGCGCGAGATGTCCATGAAGCTCACATAGCGTCCGGCATTGAGATGAATGTTCAGATCGCAATCCCACGGCATGACCGTGAAGCGCACGACCGACGTGTCGAACGCGCCGACGCGCGAACGAAAGCGGCTGACGAACATGATCAGGAGGAAGCGGAACAGCAGCAGCACGGGCGGAGGATAGCGTGATCGCGTGAGAGGGTGGTGTCATCCCGTGCTTTCAGCACGGGATCCCCTGCGAAAAATGGGGAGATCCCGCGCTGAAGCGCGGGATGACACAGTGGCGAATCCGCGTAGAATCCGCGACGCAATGAACGACGACCCTCAGTTGCGCGGCCTCAATGAGCGCACCGGCCGGCATTTCTGCATTCGCTGCCTCGCGCCGGTGGCGGCCGACGAGTACCTGCGCAATGACCACATCTGCAACAAGTGCGCGGCGAATCCGGAGTATCCGCTCGCGTCGACTCCGGATGAGCCGAAGAAGAAGAAAGAGCGATGAAGGACTTCCGGCGTGTCGCCGTCATCCATGACTGGCTGACCGGCATGCGCGGAGGCGAGGCGATTCTCGAGGGCATCCTCGACACACTGCCGCAGGCCGAGATTTTCACCCTCTTCCATTTTCCCGGCAGCGTCTCGCCGAAGATCGAGTCGCGCACGATTCACACCTCGCGACTGCAGACGCTCGCATTGAAGGCGAGCGACTATCGCCATCTCCTGCCGCTCTTTCCGCACGCCGTGCGCCAGTGGGACTTCAGCGACTTCGATCTCATCGTGTCGTCGAGTCATTGCGTCGCGAAGGGCGTCAACGCGAAAGGGAAGCCGCATCTCTGCTACTGCCACACGCCGATGCGCTACATCTGGGATCGTTTCGACGATTACTTCCCGCGCACGAAACCCCTGCGTCGCGCGGCTGCGATCTCCGTCGCGCCGTGGCTGCGTCGGTGGGATGTGAAGACCGCGGACGAGGTCACGCAGTTCGTCGCGAACTCGAACTTCGTGCGCGATCGCATTCAGCGCTACTACAAACGCGACGCGCAGGTGATGCATCCGTTTGTCGACGATGCGTTTCTCAACGCGCCGTCGTCGGACGATCGCGACGACTATCACGTCATCGTCTCGGCGCTCGTGCCGTACAAGAAAGTCGAGCTCGCGATCGAAGCCGCGCACGCAAGCAATCGGCGGCTCGTGATCATCGGCAATGGGCCGATGCTCGACGAGCTGCGCGCGAGAAGCGGTCCCAACGTTGAGCTGATGGGCTCCGTATCGAGGGATAGAATCATTGAGCGGCTTGCACGGGCGCGCAGTCTGATCCTGCCGGGTGTCGAGGATTTCGGGATCACGCCGCTCGAGGCGATGGCGCTGGGAACTCCGGTGGTTGCGCTCGGTGCAGGGGGCGTTCTGGACTCGGTGGTGGAAGGCGTGACAGGAATTTTCTTCAAAGCCGCGGAGGTAGAGTCGCTTCGCCAGGCGCTCGACGCAGTCGAGTCGCGCACGTGGGATCGCGCCGCCATCCGAGCCCGTGCGGCGCAGTTCTCGCGAGCGCACTTCGACGCGCAGTTCACCGCGGCATTGGGACAACTCGCCGGATGATCGAGAACAAGCACAGGACGCTCGCGTCTGTCTACCTGGTCAACGACGCCGTGGCGTCGAACCTGGCGATGCTCGTCGCGTGGTGGCTGCGCTTTCCGTTCGAAGTCATCCCGGTCACGAAAGGGCAGCAGGATCTCGCGACGTACGCGTCGCTTCTGCCGCTCGTCACGATCATCTTCCCGCTCGCGTTCTCGATTCAGGGTCTGTATCGCATCCGCCCGACACGCACGAAGGCCGAGGAATGGCTCAGTGTCGCGGGAGGCTCGATCGTCGCGACGATCATTCTGTCGGGGATGCTGCTCTGGCTGCGTCCCGCGCAGAGTCACATCGTGCCGTACTCGCGCGCCACGCTCGCGCTCTTCATGGTCTTCGCAATCGTGCTCACGATCCTCGGCCGCAGCATCGTCCGCGGCGTCGTCGAGCGCCGCCATCGACACGGCAAGGATCTCGACCGCGTGCTGATCGCGGGGAACGGCGAGCTCGCGCGCGCGGTGCTCGAGCGGATGTGGGCGCATCGCGAGAAGCTCGGCTTCAAGATCGTCGGCTATCTCCGCAACGGCGACGATGCCACTCTCCCCGATCTCGACTGCCTCGGCACAATCGCCGACGCAGAACGCGTCGTGAAGGAACACGCCATCGACCACGTGTTCGTCGCGCTGCCGCACGCGTCGTCCGCGGCGATGATGGAGCTGCTCGACCGGCTCGTGCGCAACCTCGCGTCGATCCACGTCGTGCCCGATCTCCTGCAGTTCATGGTCTTGCGTTCACGCGTCGAAGACCTCGACGGACTGCCGACCATCAATCTCTCCGAGACGCCGCTGGAAGGGTGGAGCCGTTTCGTGAAGCGCGCGTTCGACCTCGTCGTCGCCGCGGCGATGCTCGTCGTCTTCGCGCCGGTGATGCTACTCATCGCGCTGCTCATCTGGCTCGAAGACCGCCGTCCGATCTTCTATCGCCAGATCCGCATGGGTCTCGACGGCAAGCCGTTCGCGATGGTGAAGTTCCGCTCGATGCGCGTCGGCGCGGAGCAGGACACGGGCGCGGTGTGGGCGGAGAAGAACGATCCGCGACGCACACGCATCGGCCGCTTCATCCGCGCGTGGTCACTCGATGAGCTGCCGCAACTCTGGAACGTCCTCGTCGGCGAGATGAGCGTCATCGGTCCCCGCCCCGAGCGCCCCGAATTCGTCGAACAATTCCGCGCGGAGTTCCCGCACTACATGCTCCGCCACAAAGTCCGCGCCGGCATGACCGGCTGGGCCCAGGTCCACGGCTGGCGCGGCAACACGTCGATCCGCATGCGCATCGAACACGACCTGTACTACATCGAGAACTGGTCACTGCTGCTGGACGTGAAGATTCTTGGGTTGACGGTGCTGCACGGCTTGCGGCACGAAAATGCGTATTGACGAGTGATGAGTGATGAATGATGAGTGATGAACCGCGTCGCAAGCGCGGCGCGGCGACGTCGTTCATCACTCATCTCTCATCACTCATCACTCGTACTGGCGACAAGCGAACCGTCGAAGCGACGCCGCACAACTAACGCTAGTTCCCAAACTCCCACGCCACCTTCTTCAGCACCCGATCCGCGCGTTCCACCAACTGCTGGATGTCCTTCTTTGCGTGTGCGGCTGAGAAGAACGCGGCTTCGAGTTGGGACGGCGGCAGGTAGACGCCTTCGCCGAGCATCAGGTGAAAGAAGCGCGCGAACTTTTCGCGGTTGCTCATGTTCGCGGATTCGAAGTCGGTGACGGGGCCTTCGGTGAAGAAGATCGTCCACATCGAGCCGACGCGATTGATCGTCAGCGGGACGTTGTGCTTTTCCGCTGCGACGCGCACGCCGGTTTCGAATTCACTGCTGCGTTCTTCGAGGTCGTCGTAGATCGATGAGTTGCGGAGGACGCTGAGCGTCGCGCGGCCGGCGGCGACGGCGACGGGATTTCCGGAGAGCGTGCCGGCCTGGTACATCGGGCCGAGGGGGGAGACGAGCTCCATCAGTTTGCGGGAGGCGCCGTATGCGCCGATCGGCATGCCGCCGCCGATGATCTTTCCGAGCGTCGTGATGTCGGGCTTGATGTCGTAGCGCGCCTGCGCGCCGCCGTACGAAACGCGGAAGCCGCTCATCACTTCATCGAGGATCAGCAGCGCGCCGTGCTCGTCGCAAATCGCACGCAGCCCTTCGAGGAATCCCGGCTGTGGCGGGATGCATCCCATGTTGCCGGCGACCGGTTCGACGATGATCGCCGCGACTTCGTCGTTCATCTGCGCGCGCACGTCCTCGAGATCGTTGTAGCGCGCGATCAGCGTGAGACTCGCGACTTCGGCGGGGATGCCCGCGGAGTCGGGGACGTTGAACGTCGCGCCGCCCGATCCTGCTTTCACGAGCAGCGAGTCGACGTGACCGTGATAGCCGCCGTCGAACTTCAGAATCTTCGCGCGTCCCGTCGCCGCCCGCGCGAGTCGCAGCGCGCTCATCGTCGCCTCGGTGCCCGAGTTGACCAGTCGCACCATCTCGATCGACGGCACGGCCTGAATGATCATCTCCGCGAGCTCGATCTCGCCCGCCGTCGGTGCGCCGAACGAGAAGCCGCGCGTCGCGGCCTTCTTCACCGCCTCGACCACGTAGCGATGTCCGTGGCCGAGAATCATCGGCCCCCAGGAGCCGACGCAGTCGATGTACTGAAGATTGTCCGCGTCGAAAATGCGCGAGCCCTGCGCCTGTTCGATGAACAGCGGGGCACCGCCCACACCGCGGAATGCACGCACCGGAGAATTCACACCACCGGGGATCACTTCCTGAGCACGTTGAAAGAGGTTTTCCGAATGCTTCGCCATATGTCGGCGCGGATTATATGAGGCGTTCCGCGACGACTTCGAGAAACAAGCGCGCCGCGAGTTTCGCGGTCATGCCCGCGACGTCCCACGGCGGCGACAGCTCGCTCAGGTCGCAGCCGATCAGCAGACGCGACGCAGCGACCTCGCGCACGATCGCAATCATCTCTCGCGACGTGAGTGTGCCGGGCGCGGCCGCGGACGATCCGGGGAGCTCTGCCGCGTCGATGTCGATCGAGAGAAAAATCGCGTCGCACGATTGCTCGAGCTTGTAGCGAACCTCCGATGCGATCTGTTGCGCGGGCTTCGCGTCGAACGCGTCGACGGGGATCGTCGTGATGCGTTGCTCGCGGATGTAGCGATGGTAGTAGGACGAGTTTGCGAATTCGCGCGTGCCGAGGATGAACGTGCGATCGCCGGAGCAGATCGAGGTTTCGAGTGCGCGGCGATACGGCGTGCCGCTCGACAGCGTGTCTTCGTCTTCGTACTCGCGCACGTCGTAATGCGAGTCGATCACCACCAGGCCGAGCTTCAACTCCGGCTTCGCCTCCGCGAGACCACGGATGATCGCGCCGGTGAGGCCGTTGTCGCCGCCGATGAAGAACGGTGTAGCGCCGGTCGCAAAAATCTCGCGCGATGTGGCCTGCACACGATCGTGTGCACGACGCACGGACGTTGGCGGCAGATCGAGATCGCCGATGTCGCGACACACGCGACCCGCGAGCTCGACGCCGCGGCCGAAGGTCGTCAGCGTCGGCAGTGCATCGCGAAACGCTTTCGGCCCGAGCTTCGCGCCGGGACGCGAAGGGATCGAGCTGTCGAACGGCAGTCCGACCACCACGAGCTCGCCGCTCTCGTACCGTGTCCCTGGGACGAGCAGCGTCGAGGCGCGCGGATCGCGTGGGTCGGCGGGATCACGATGACCGCGCATGTCAGGCCTGCTCGCGCAGCTTCACGAGGATCTCGTCTTCCGCGAGCGCATGCAGCTCGCGCGTCTTCGCCCACGCCGCATCGG
>DASVNL010000062.1:0-9523 GCA_036383875.1 Thermoanaerobaculia bacterium | reverse complement strand
GGGATGCCCGCGATCGCGATGGTCGCGATCAGCATGGTCAGGTGCGTGCGCGGCATGTATTTGCGCAGGCCGCCCATCTTGCGCATGTCCTGCTCGCCGCCGCAGCCGTGAATGACGGAGCCGGCGCCGAGGAAGAGGCAGGCCTTGAAGAGGCGTGCGTCATGACGTGGAAAATCGCCGCGGTGTACGCGCCGACGCCGACCGCCAGAAACATGTAGCCGAGCTGCGAGACGGTCGAATACGCGAGGACTTTCTTGATGTCGTTTTGAGCGAGTCCAATGGACGCGGCGAAAATCGCCGTAATCGCGCCGACGATCGCGACGACCATTCCCGCTTCGGGCGCGAGCCGGAAGAGGACGTTCGAGCGAACGCACATGTAGACGCCGGCCGTGACCATCGTCGCGGCGTGGATCAGCGCGGAGACCGGTGTCGGACCGGCCATTGCGTCGGGCAGCCACACATACAGCGGGACCTGCGCGGACTTACCGCACGCGCCGACGAACAACAGCAGGCAGATTGCGGTCGCAATGCCGGCGTATTCGTGTCCGCCAGCGCTCGCGAGCGCGAAGACTTTGCCGTAGTCAGACGAGCCGAAGGTATTGAAGATGAGAAAAATACCGAGGATGAAGCCGAAGTCGCCGATGCGATTGGTGATGAAGGCTTTCTTGCCTGCGTCGGCGGCGAAATTCTTGTCGTAATAGAAGCCGATCAGGAGATACGAGCAGAGTCCGACGCCTTCCCATCCGACGAACATGACGATGTAGTTCGCGCCGAGCACGAGCAACAGCATCATGAACATGAAGAGATTGAGATACGTGAAGAAGCGCGTGTAGCCTTTCTCATGCGCCATGTAGCCGGTGGCGTAGACGTGAATCAGAAATCCGATCCACGTGACGATCATCAGCATCGTGCAGGACAGCGGGTCGACACGGAACGCGAGGTCGATCGAGAAATTGGCGATCGACGTACCGACCGCGCCCATGCCCGCTGGAATCCACTCGTAATACGAGAACTGCAGCGGCGCTTTGTGACTGAGGAACGGGATGACGACGAAGATCGTCGCGATCAGCGCCGACAGGAAGGTCGAGCCGAGCGCAAACGCGTTGGTGATGGTTTTGTTTTTCGGACCGTGAGGATTCGCGAACGCCCGCACGCCATTGACGGCCGCGCCGAGCGCGGGAAGCAGGACGACTGCGAGTAATGCCTTATCCATTCAGCGTCCTCACTTCATCGACGTTGACTGTGCTGCGCAGCCTGTAAAGCTGAATGATGATCGCCAGTCCGACCGCGGCTTCACCCGCGGCGATGGTGATGATGAAGATCGCGAAAACCTGGCCGTCGAGACTGGCCAGACGATGAGAGAAGGCAACGAGGTTGATGTTGACGGCATTGAGCATGAGCTCGATGCACATCAGGACCGTGATCATGTTGCGGCGCACGATGACGCCGATCAGGCCGACGGCGAACAACGAGCCCGAGAGCATCAGATACATCTCGGTGCTAGGCACTCATGGCCTCCTTGACTTCCTTCTCCACTTCCGCGCGCTCGAGGATGTACTGCGGCGTCGACTCTTCTTCCTCGGCCGACAATTCGCGCTTGCCGATCACGATCGCGCCGATCATCGCGACGAGCAGGAACAACGACACGACTTCGAACGGCACGAGGTAGTCGGTATACAACGCCATCCCCACCGCCTCGGCGTTCCGATTTTCCTTGTCGCGCGTGCGGCGCACGAGTTTGTTCGGATCGCTCGGATGCTCGGCGAGATACGTCTCGCGCACAGTGGTCAGCTTTTTGTGCGCGTCCGGCGCCTCATCGTGATAGACGCCCGTGCGGACGATCGTCGCGAACAGCACGAACACCGCGAGGCCGACGCCGATCCCGCCCAGCCACACTGGCGACATCACACGCTCTTCCGGCAGGTGGCGGTAATTGATCAGCATGACGACGAACAGGAACAACACCATGACGCCGCCCGCATAAACGAGCACCTGTACGGCCGCGACAAACTCCGCGGATTTCAGAACGAACAGGACCGCGACACAGAGGAACGTCAACAGAAGGAACAGCGCGGAATGCACCGGATTGCGCATCGCCACGACCAGAATCGACGAGGCGACGGCGAGGGTGCCGATCACGAGGAAGACGAGCAGTGGAATCTGGCTGGTGACTTGATCCATGTCTTATCGCCTGCTATTGACCGACAAGGAGCTTCTTCTGCTCGCCTTCCAGTGCAGGAGCCTCCTCCTCGGGTAATCCTGTGTAGCGCGGCCGGTCATCCCAGTACTCGAGTTGCTGCATGTTGAAGTACAGGTCGTTCCGGTCGTAGCTCGAAAGCTCGTACGTTTTCGTCGTAAGCCAGATCGATTTCGGCTTGGTGGGACACGCTTCTTCGCAAAGCGCGCAGAACATGCAGCGCTTCACGTCGATGTCGTAGCGGTCCAGGACTTTGATCTTTTTCTTCTTCCCCGCCTCTTCGATCATCTCGTCGTGAACGTCGATGTAGATGATGTCGATCGGGCACGCGACCGCACACAATTTGCACGCGATGCAGCGGTCATAAGAGAACTTGAACATGCCGCGGAAGCGGTCCGCGGGCTCCATGCGCTCTTCCGGGTAACGAATCGTCACCTTCGGCTTGAACAGCTCGCGCAGAGTGGTCTTCAGACCCTCGAGCAGATCGAGCACCAGAAACTTATCCGACCATCGTGGCTTCGGATACTCAACTTGCATGAATCACCTTTGTCGACGATGACGCCGGCGCCGGTTTCGGCGCGGGCTTGCGGAACAGATAGAACGCGGCCGCGCCGATTGCGGCGACGCCGATGAGGTTCATCGTCCGCTCCTGGCCGGCAAGAATGAAGATGCCGGTGACGAAAATATTGACCAGTGCGAGCGGGATCATGAATTTCCAGCCGAGGTCCATGAGCTGGTCGAAGCGGTAGCGCGGGAACGTCGCGCGGAACCAGACGTACATCAGCAGGAACAGCATGACCTTCGTGAAGAAGATCGCCGCGCCGATGATGCCGCCCAACAGACCCATGGCCTGTAATGCGTCCGTGGTCAGGCCGATGCCGAACATGCCGAGCGTCCAGCCGCCGAAGAACAGCGTCACCATGAGGCACGAGTTCACGATCATCATCGAGTACTCGCCGAGCATGAAGAACGCGAATTTCATTGCCGAATACTCGGTGTGATATCCGGCCAC
Organism: Thermoanaerobaculia bacterium; assembly: GCA_036383875.1. GTDB lineage: Bacteria > Acidobacteriota > Thermoanaerobaculia > Gp7-AA8 > Gp7-AA8 > QHVT01. The sequence goes on along the minus strand of DASVNL010000062.1, from coordinate 6,314 downwards.
GAGCTCCGACTCCGCTTCAGGCAAATCGAACGGCGTACGGTTGTTTTCCGCGTTCATGGAGACGAGGAAAATGAAACACGCCACGATTTGCGGCAGGAAGTTCCAGGCGTTGATTTCCTGATAGCGGACGATGGTGACCAGGTCGAGCGAGCCGGTCATCATCAGGACGCCGACGATCGACAGTCCGAATGGGACTTCGTAAGAAACCATCTGCGCGGCGGAGCGCAGGCCGCCCATCAGGGAGTATTTGTTGTTGGAGGCCCAACCGCCGAGGATGATCCCGTACACCGCGGTCGAGGTCATCGCGAGGATCAACAGCAATCCGACATTGACGCGCGTGACTGTGAACGTCGGCGGCGGTCCATAAGGAATCAGGCAGAAGACCATGAACGCCGGCAAGAGCGGCAGTACCGGTCCGAGGAAGTACGCGATCTTCTCGGCCTGCGCCGGAACGATGTCTTCCTTCAAGAGAAACTTGATCGGATCCGCGATGATCTGCAGAAGGCCTTTGGGGCCGACGCGATTGGGGCCGAGGCGGGCCTGGAAGAGGCCGAGGAGCCGGCGCTCGACCCAGTTCATCGCCGCGACGATCACCTGAACGATGATGAACGCGATGACGAACTTGAGGACCGGCCAGACGAGGTAGGTCATCAGCGCCTTATTCATCGATCCACCTCACCCAGAACGATGTCGATCGTTCCGATCAGTGCCACGAGATCGGACACGAGGTGCCCTTTGGACATTGCAGGCAGCGCCTGCAGATTGACGAAGCTCGGCGGACGGACGTGGCAGCGATACGCGTTCTGCGTCTTGCCGTCCGAGACGATGTAGTAGCCAAGCTCCCCTTTCGGCGATTCGATCGAGTGGTAAACCTCGCCTTCCGGCGGACGGATGACCTTCGAGATTTTCGCCTTGATGTCTCCCTCGGGTGTTTGTTTCACGAGAGGGATGCACTGTCTGAGGATGCGATTGGACTGGCGCATTTCGACCATGCGCACGAGATAGCGATCGTAGGTGTCGCCATTGCGGCCGACCGGGACGTCGAATTCGAGCTCGGGATAGCACTCGTACGGCTGCTTGCGACGCAGATCCCACTCGACACCGGATCCGCGCAGCGGCGGGCCTGTAATGCCCCACTCGATCGCTTCTTCCGGCGACAACACGCCGATGCCTACAGTGCGTTTCTTCCAGATCCGATTATTCGTGAGCAGCGACTCGTATTCGTCGACGGCGGCTTCGAATTTCGACGTGAATGCATCGACGTCGTCGAGCCAGCCGTGCGGCAGATCCTCGGGCAGTCCGCCGATGCGCATGCAATTGAGGGTCAGGCGCGCGCCACAATACGATTCGAAGAGGTCGAGGATCTGTTCGCGTTCGCGAAAGGTATAAAAAAACGGCGTCATTGCGCCGATGTCGATTGCGTGCGTCGCGAGCCAGAGCAGGTGCGACGAAATGCGCTGTAATTCCGACAGCATCACCCGGATGAGCTGGGCCCGCCGGGGGATATTCTTCGAAATTCCGAGCATTTTCTCGACGGTTTCGACAAATCCGAGATTATTCGTGGCCGAGGCGACGTAATCCATGCGATCCGTGTGAGGGATGCATTGTGGATACGCCATGTGCTCGAACAATTTTTCGGTGCCGCGGTGGAGGTAGCCGATGATCGGCTTCGCATCGATGATGCGCTCGCCGTCGACGCGGAGAAGTACGCGCAGCACGCCGTGCGTCGACGGGTGCTGGGGCCCGAAGTTGACCTCCATTTCGTGGACGTCAAACATCCGTATCCTCCGTTGCGACGACCGCCTTCGGCGCCGGCTTGGCCGGTGCCTTCGCGCCATTGCCACCGCCGCCGATTTGCGCGGCCGGCCAGGTGCCGTAGCGCTTCCACTCGCCCTTGTAAACATTCACGTCGGCCACCGGTTTTCCCGTCGATCCCGCCTTCGGTCCCCCGCCCTCGGGGAAAACCTCGGGATAAATGCGAGCACCCGTATCGATGCCGCGGATCGGGAAGTCCTTGCGGAGCGGGAAGCCATTGAAGCCTTCCCACATCAGAATGCGCTCGAGATTCGGATGGCCGGAGAACGTGATGCCGAGCATGTCGTACGTCTCACGCTCGTGCCAGTTCGCGGTTTTCCAGACCGACGTCACCGACGGAACCGGCGTTTGCTCATCGGTCCAGACGCGCAGGCGGACGCGCGCGTTTTTCTGGAACGAATACAGCGTGTACGACACGCTGAAGCGCTGTCCCGTGTGATTCGGATATTTCGAATAGTCGACGCCGGCGAGGTCGACCAGGTAGACGAAGCCGGAGCTTTTGAATGCGCGGGCGACTTCGACGATGCGGTCGCGGTCGGCGAACAGTGTGACTTCGCCGGCGAATTCTCTGGCGTCCAAAATGGCGTCGTCGACTCGAGCGACCGCGGTCGCAACCAGCGGATCGCGCTTGATTTCGTCGACGCTGCGCGCAGCCGGCGCGCTTGGCGTCGCGGGTGGGGTTGAGCTCGGCGGAGTCAGCTCTGACATATTGTTGCGAGTTCCGAATTACGAGTGAGTCGCAGTCACTCGTAATTCGCAACGCGCAACGGACGGCTGTGAGAAATTAGACTCCCGAGTACGCCTTCCCTTTCTCTTCCATCAGGGCCTTGAGCATGTCGAGCGTCTCCGATTCACCGGGGACGCACAATGAGATGTCATCCGTTTCGCCTTCGGCGAGCGCGTTTGCGTAGCCTTCGCAATCCCAGCCGCAGGCGCCGCAGTCCGTCTGCGCCATCGCAGCGAACATGCGGGTTTCCCACTTCCCGCCCATCTCTTTGGCCATCTCCATGCGCTCGGGCAGGGTGAGGTCATCGCGATGGAACGGAGCGGCCGGCGAGGCGCCGTCGTCTGCAGCCTGGTCGAGTGCGACTTCGGGAGCGGCGGCCTGTTGAATATCGGCTTCAGTGACTTCCGCCGTGCCTTCCGCGACTTCCGCGGGAACGGCTTTCGGTTTCGGGGCTGCGGGAGCGGCCGGAGCGCGCTTCACGCCGGAGATCGGAGCCTGCTTGAGCTGCGCGGCCTGTTCGGAGCGGAGCGCCGGACCATCGTGGCCGGGGCGGATCGCGTCGCGCACCGCGGCGCGCGCGAAGTCGTACGCCTCGCCGCCCTTCCGCAGGATGTGCATCTTCTCGATCTTCTTCTGCAGTTCCATGAGGCCCCAGATCAGGGCTTCGGGACGCGGGGGGCAACCGGGGATGTAGACGTCGACGGGAATGAGGCGGTCGACGCCCTGAGTGACTGCGTACGTGTCATACGGACCGCCGCACGTCGCGCAGGAGCCCATTGCGATGACCCATTTCGGATCGGGCATCTGGTCCCAGAGGCGGCGGACGATCGGGGCCATCTTCTCGGTGACCGTCCCGGAGACGATCATCAAATCCGCCTGCCGCGGCGTCGCGCGAAAGACCTCGGCGCCGAAGCGGGCCATGTCGTGACGCGGATCGAGCACGGCCATCATCTCGATGGCGCAGCAGGCCAGGCCGAACTGCATCGGCCAGAGAGAAGATTTGCGAGCCCAGTTGAAGAATTTGTCGACAGTCGAGGTGAGAACGTTCGACTCGAATCGGCTCTCGATCAGACCCATGAAAGGACCTTCCTCTTCCAGGCGTAGAAGTACCCGATCAGGAGGATCGCAAGGAAGATTGCCATCTCTACAGCTCCGAACCAGCCGAGCTGTTTGAACCGGATCGCCCAGGGGAAAAGGAAGACCGTCTCGACATCAAAGATGATGAAGAGGACCGCGATGAGGAAGTAACGTACCGAGAAACGGTGGTCGAACGCCACCGAAGTCGGTGCGATGCCGCACTCGTACGGCTCGAGTTTTACCTTGCCTCCCCGGGATGCGCGCACGAGAGGAGCCAGGATGAAAAGGGTAAGTACTGGTACCGAGATAACGATGAGCGCGGCTACCAGCAGCACCGAGTAGTTAGCCATCAATTGTTCTCGCTGTAACGACCGGTCGCAATTGTAGACGGGAGATTCCGAGAGTCAACGAAATTCGCGGGTCAAAAAAGCGGCCCTTCGAACGACCACTTCGCATCATTCATCCCCTTCACCTGCACGAGCACGCGCAAATCTTCACCCACTCCATCTGGAAGCACCAGCCGGCGGGCATTTTCTCTCTCCTGGAGCAACTCCACCCCCTGCTCGACGCTGGAGATCCCGACATCCTGAACGGGCCGGAAAAGCTCATGTTCGGTGATGCCGATGCCGAGGAGAAACTTCGCGAGGCGATCGAAAAAGAGCGTCTTTGCTCCTTCCGACTCCCCCGCACGCTCGAGATCCGTGAAGTTGATGTGCGCGGTCAGGTCCTGCTCGCCCGGCGCCGCGAGGAGATCGCGACTCACGCGCTGACCGCGATACGCCGCCGCGGTCCCGAATCGCCGCGCCCGCGGATGAAAGAGCTTGTCCTGCGGATAGCCGTAGTCGCACGTGACGATCATGCCGTGCTCGAGGAACCGCGCGATGTCCGCGTAGTACAGCCCCCACTCGAGCGACACATCCGCAAACTGCCCCTCGGACAGCTCGATCTCGCGCGCCTGGAAGTAGTCGTCGTACGGCGCGGGAGCTTCGTGTTCCGTCCAGTCGAGTGCGCCGTCGCGCTCCGCGACCCACAGCTCATGCACGTGCTCGCCGCGACTCACGAGTCGCGCGAAGGGAAACGCATCGAATAGCTCGTTGGAGAAGAAGAAATGATGTCCGTCGCGCGGGAGGTGGTCGATCACATTGAGAAACGTGACGCGATCCGACGCCTCGCGAGCGCGCTCCAAGGCTCGGTCGATCCCGAAGAATCGAACGTTCTCCTCGTCGACTTGCTCGGAGATCGCGCGGATGAGGCTGCCGTCGCCGCAGCCGATGTCCACAATCGAGCACACCGCGCCCTCGCTGCGGCGCACAAATTCGCGGACGAGCCTGGCAATTGCGAACGAAAACACCGGGCTGAGCGAGGGCGCCGTGACGTAATCGCCGGACTTTCCGACCGGGTTTGCCGCCCCCGCGTAGTAGCCGAACTCCGGGTGGTACAGCACGAGCTCGACGTAGTCGCGGAACGATAAGTCTCCGTAGTGCAGCATGTTACGGAGGACCTCGACCATCGATTGCTCGCGCGGCATCGCGGCGCATCCTACACCGAACTCGAGTTTCGCATGCGGTTTTGGGACGGAAGTAATCTGCAGATGGCAGCTCCGTTGCGATTAGGACCCCAGAAACAAAGGAGACGCAAATGAAAAAGCTCATCGCCATCATGCTCATCTCGTTTATGTCGACCGCAGCGTTCGCCGACGTGGCGAGCGAGCGCGACAAGACCAAGAAAGGCGCCGTGATCGGCGGCGTCGCCGGTGCGATCGCAGGCGCGATCATTCATAACAATCGCGGCTCGGGGAACGCCAAGCGCGGCGCGGTGGTCGGCGGTGTGGTCGGCGCGGCGACGGGCGCAATCGTCGGCGCGATGATGGACAAGCAGGAACGCGAGCTCCGTCAGATCGAAGGAATCGACGTCACGCGCACCGATGAAGACGAGCTGAAAGTCACGGTGAACAACGAGATCCTCTTCGACTTCAACTCGGCGGCGCTGCGCTCCTCGTCGCGTGACGAGCTGCGCGAGATGGCCAGCGTGTTCAATCGCTACGGCGACACGACCATCGCGGTGCAGGGTCACACGGACTCGGTTGGCTCGAACGCGTACAACCAGCGCCTCTCCGAGCGTCGCGCCAGTTCGGTGTCGAACTATCTCGAAGACCTCGGCGTCCGCAGCTCGCGCATCGATTCGTACGGCTACGGCGAGTCCCGTCCGAAGTCCTCGAACGACACGGCGAGCGGCCGCCAGCGTAACCGTCGCGTCGAGATTTTCGTCCGAGCGAACAGCTAAATGACGGAGTCAACGGTAAAGCGGTATCAAAGTTGAACAGGGAGACGCTCAGACCAGGGCGTCTTCTCTGTTTTTGACCACAGGAGGTAAAACGAATGTTTCGCAAAGCGACAATTCTTCTACTCATCAGTCTCTTCACCTTTGCCTGCGCCACGACGAACAGCGGCACAGACGATCCGAATCGCAAAACCAAGCGCGGTGCGGCAATCGGCGCGGTCGCCGGTGCCATCGCCGGTGCCGTGATCGGCAACCAGGGCGGCAACAACCGCACGGGCGCAGTCGTGGGTGCCGCAGCCGGCGCCGCCGTCGGCGCAGCAGTCGGCCGTCGCATGGACAAGCAGGAGCAGGAGCTCCGTCAGATCGAAGGCGTGGAAGTCTCGCGTCCGTCGGAAGGCGAGATCAATGTCCGCCT
>DASVNL010000061.1:0-6580 GCA_036383875.1 Thermoanaerobaculia bacterium | reverse complement strand
CTCAGCCCGCCGACCATCGACAAACGTCGGGCTGAGAGCCCGCCGCTCCACTCGTCAAATAACGTTTCGTGAACGTGCGCCCGGTCACGCCGGCCCTCGCGGCCGTGCTCGATGATCGCGGCATCGTGAAACTGCTCGCTGTCCTCCTCGCCGCGCTCTCGACCACCAACCCGATCCTGTTCGTCACGCAGGTTCCGCCCAACGGCGACTTCACCAGCGTCACCTCGACGTTCGGCAATCACCGCGCGGACATCGACAGCGCGCCGCGCGGTGGCGATCTCTGGATCCGCTACGCCGACGGCACGCTGAAGAACCTCACGCGCACCGCCGGATTCGGATCGGACGGCCAGCAGGGCGTCAACGCAATCGCAGTGCGCGAGCCGTCCGTGCACTGGAGCGGTACGAAGGCGCTGTTCAGCATGGTCATCGGCGCGCCGAAGCAGCAGTACGAACAAGCCACTTTCTATTGGCAGATCTACGAAATCACCGGCCTCGGCGTGAACGACACGCCCGTCATCCGCCGCATCGAAAAGCAGCCCGCGAACTTCAACAACGTCAGCCCGATCTACGGCACCGACGATCGCATCCTCTTCACGTCCGATCGTCCGCGCAACGGCGAGCGTCATCTCTATCCGCAGCTCGACGAATACGAAGAAGCGCCGACCGTCACCGGCTTGTGGAGTCTCGATCCGGTGAGCGGCGATCTGCGCATGCTCAACCACTCGCCGTCCGGCGTCTTCTCGCCGTCGATCGACAGCTTCGGCCGCGTGATCTTCACGCGCTGGGATCACCTGCAGCGCGACCAGCAAGCCGACACCGACTACGAAGAAAACACCTACGGTACGTTCGACTACTCGGACGAAAGCGCGAACGCCGCGCGGCTCGATCAGCGCGTCGAGATCTTCCCCGAGCCGCGTCCGGGTCGCGACGACTTACTCAACGGCACGAACCTGCAGGGCTTCCGCATCAATCACTTCTTTCCGTGGGAGATCAACGAAGACGGCACCGCGGAGGAAACGCTCAATCACGTCGGACGTCATGAGCTGCATCACTACTTCGATCGCAGCATCAACGACGATCCCGCGGTCGTGGAGTTCGGCACCGACTCGCGCAACAGCGCGGAGAACTACTTCCAGCTGCGCGAAGATCCGACACGGCCCGGCCGCTTCGTCGGCACGAACGCGCCGGAGTTCGGCACGTTCGGCTCCGGACGTCTCGTCGCGCTCGAAGGCGCGCCGTCGCGCAATCCGGATGAGATGACCGTGCAGTTCGTGACCGGCGAAGGGATGTATCGCGATCCGCTTCCGCTCGCGAACGGCACGCTCGTCGCGGTGCACGACAATCGGTTGAAAGAGCTCGGCACGAACACACCGCTGACGACCGGACTGCAGACTACGATCTCGTACTGGAGTCCCGACACGCTCGTGAACTGGTCGGGCACGTTGTGGGAACTGCAGCCGGTCGAAGTCCGCGCGCGCACCCGTCCGACGCCGCGCACGTCGACGCTCGAAGAGCCCGAGGCGCGCGTGTTTCGCGAAGAAGGCGTCGATCCCGCGGCGTTCAAGAGCGATCTCGCGAAGCGCCAGCTCGCGCTCATCGTCAGTCGCAACGTCACCGCGCGCGACCGCGCCGACAAGCAACAGCCCTACAACCTGCACGTCCCCGGCGGCGTGACCGCCTCGACGACGAGCGGCAAATCGTACGAAGTCTCGCGCATGCAGTTGCTGCAGGCCGAGCAACTGCGCGGCATTGGCGGCACCGCGTCGCCGCGACCCGGACGTCGCGTCCTCGCGCGCGCCCACTCGACCGTCGACGTCGCGAAGGACGGCTCGGTCGCGGCACTCGTCCCCGCGCGCCGCGCGATGACCTGGCAGACGACGAACGGCTCGGGCACGCCCGTCGTACGCGAACGCTACTGGCTGACGTTCCAGCCGGGCGAAGTTCGCGTCTGCAATTCATGTCACGGCGTGAACACGAAGGACCAGGTCGGACGTGCCGCTCCGCAGAATGCGCCCGAGGCGTTGCGGGCGTTGTTGCGGGTGTGGAAGAGCGAGCAGGCGCCGGCGCCGCCGAAACGTCGCGCCGTTCGCCAGTAATATAGGCGTAAGGATGGATTCGACGATGCGCCACACTTCGACACCTCTCGCCCTCCTCATCGCGGCGACCTTCACGTTGAACGCGGGAGCGGCAGAAAAATACTGGCTCGTCGTCAGCGCAAAGACCGACGCGAAAGTCGTGATCACCGCGTCGGTGTACGGCCCCGGCGGATCGGCATTCATGGCCGGAAAGGCCACGGTCGAACAGGGACAACCGGCCCAACTGTCGACGCGGCGCGGCGACATCGAAGCAGTCGTGCAGGTGACGCCGAAACCCGATGGCGGCATGACAGCGACACTGGAAGTGAAGGACGGCGGCAAGCTCGTGCAACACAGCGAGCACCGCGTGCGGATGAACACCGAAGCGCCTTCGACGGATGACGGCTTCCATCGCGTCGGCGGCGACATCAAGGCGCCGCAGATCATCTCGCGCGTCGAGCCGGTTTACCCGCCCGGAGTCAAACGATCGAAGGTCAACGGCGTCGTGGTCCTGGAGTGCGTCATCGACGACAGCGGCGCCGTGCGGGAAGCGCACATCCTGAAGTCGCTCACGCCCGCTCTCGACAAAGCCGCCATCAATGCCGTGTCGCAATGGAAATTCAAACCCGGGACGAAGGACGGGCAGCCGGTCCCAGTGATCTTCACGCTCACGGTCAGCTTCCGGATCAACTAGTGCGCTGAATCACGGCAGATCGCGACGACGCGTATCATCTTGCCCACCATGAAACGTCTATTGCTGTTCGCGGTCCTTGCGATCGCTGTGTCGATGCAGGCCAAGGAAACGCCTTACAGCTACAACGTGATCGTGAAAGAGGGCCGGCATCGAATCGCCACGGCGATTGCGTACGGCGTCGGCGAGGAGGTCGTGATCAACGAGAGCGCGCCGCTCTCCGAGGATCAACCGTTGACGTTCTCGAAAACGACGAACGCCGTGACGTACACGGTTCGCGTGATCCCGGTGATCGGCGGCGAGGTCGTGACGACGTACGTCGTGCAGCTCAATGGGGACGTGATCTATCGCGAAGACGCGACGATTCCGTCGGGCAAGCTCACCTCCGACGCGGAGCTGATCTCGCTTCAGTTGAAGGACGCCGATCTGAACGACGTGCTCGAAACGTTCGCGACCATGACCGGCCGCAGGTTCACGAAAGAACCGTCGGTCAATGGCGCCGTGACGATCAACGCCTCGGAAATCTCCTGGCAGGCCGCACTGACCCGCGCCGTCGCGCCCCTCGGCCTGTGGCCCCGCATGATGGAAGACGGCAGCGTCGTACTTCTGCGCATGCCGAAGTAGTCTGTCGCGGTGAAGATTTTCGTCGCCGTCCTCTGCGCGTTGACACTCGCCTGCACTACGACCTCGAACCGCGTCGCGAGCTACACGCTCGATTACGACACGCCCGTGGACGCCAAGCTGCAATCGCAACTCGAGACGCTCGACGCGGAACTGCGCGCGAAGTACAACATGACCGGCGAGCAGACCGCGGCCGGCGTGCTCGATCTGAAGCAGCTCCGGCTCGCGATGGTCAATCCCGATCGCATCGAGTACGCGGCGAGCGTCCCGAAAGTCGGGATTCTGCTCGCGTACTTTGCGAAGCATCCCGAGGCGGCGACGAATCTCGATCCGGTCGTGCGGCATGAGCTCGGGATGATGGCCAAGCAGTCGTCGAACGAGATGGCCGCGAAGTATTCGCGAGAGCTCGGCCTGCGCGAAATTCAGGAAGTGCTCAACGGATACGGCTTCTACGACGCTACACACGGCGGCGGGATCTGGGTCGGCAAACACTACGGCCCGAACAGCGAACGCATCGGCGATCCGGTTGCCGATCACTCACATGCGGCGACCGTGCGGCAACTGGTGCGTTACTACCTGATGCTCGAACAGGGCAAGCTCGTATCGCCCGCGGCGTCGAAGACGATGCGCGAGATTTTCGAGTCGCCCGATCTCCCGCATGACGACCACAAATTCGTGAAGGGACTGGCCGGTCGCGACGTGCAGATCATTCGCAAGTGGGGCTCATGGCAGGACTATCTTCACGACAGCGCGATCGTCACTGCACCGAATCGCCACTACGTCATCGTCGCGCTCACGCATCACCCGCAGGGCGACGACTATCTCGCCGACCTCGCGACGGCTGTCGACAATTGGATGGGCGGCACGCCGTCTACAATCGCGCGCATGAATTCTGCGTCGATCACCGGCACCGTCATCGATTCGATCACCAAAGCACCGCTCGCGAACGCAACGGTCACCGCTGTAAGTCCTGTCGGCCACGGATCCGCGACGACGGACGCGCAGGGTGCGTACACGATCTTCAACCTTCCGCCGTCGACCTACGAAGTCACGTTCTCGGCGACGGGATTCAAGTCATTCTCACCGCCAACCGGCATCCGGGTGTATGAGGGCATGCCCGTTCATCTGAACGCCGAGCTGTTGCCGCTGCCGGCGCAGTAGTCGCGATCAGCGCGGACGCTTCGAGTGTCGCGCGACGACGAACAGCGGAATGAACGCGAGCAGCATCCCGCCGACGAGGATCGGCGTGGCAACGCTCTCGGCGATCTGCTTCGACGCGAGCAAGTAGAGCGTGATGGCCTCGGTGAGAATCCCGAGGATGCCGAGAATCATCGCGGTGCGCTTCGAGCGTTGCCAGTCGGACATTCGCCGCGCACAAACGACGCGACGCGAGAGGAATTCCTGACCGGGGATTGATGGCGTGCGTCGTGCCGGTATGATCCGCCGCATGACGACACCTGGCCATCGACCCGCCGAGGAGATGCTCATCAACGTGCCGCGCCTCGTGGCGGCGTATTACGCGGAACGGCCCGATCCGAACATCCGCGAGCAGCGCGTTGCGTTCGGCACGTCGGGACATCGCGGCTCGTCGCTGAAGATCGCGTTCAACGAGCTGCACATCCTCGCGACGACGCAGGCCATCTGCGACTATCGCCGCGCACAGAAGATCGACGGCCCGCTGTTCCTCGGCATCGACACGCACGCGCTCTCCGAGCCCGCGTTCGTCTCCGCGATGGAAGTGCTCGCGGCGAACGGCGTCGAAGTGCGCATCGACGCGCAGCGCGGCTACACGCCGACGCCGGTCATCTCGCACGCGATCCTCGCCTACAACCGCGGACGTCGCGACGGACTGGCGGACGGCATCGTCGTCACGCCGTCGCACAACCCGCCCGAGGATGGCGGCTTCAAATACAACCCGCCGCATGGTGGTCCGTCCGGCACCGACGCGACGAAGGCGATCGAGAACGCGGCGAATGCGTTGATGGCTGATCCCTCGCAGATCAAACGCGTTTCCTACGCGAAAGCGATGAGCGCGGACACGACGAAACGCCACGACTACGTCGACGCGTATGTGAGCGACCTCGAATCGGTCGTCGATCTCAAAGCCGTCGCCGCGTCCGGACTGAAAATCGGCGTCGATCCTCTCGGCGGCGCGGGCGTCGCGTACTGGAGCGTCATCCGCGAGCGCTACGACCTCGACATCACCATCGTCAACGAAGCCGTCGATCCGACGTTCCGCTTCATGACCCTCGACTGGGACGGCAAGATCCGCATGGATTGCTCGTCGCCGTACGCGATGGCCGGCCTCATCGCATTGAGCGATCGCTTCGACGTCGCGTTCGGCAACGACACCGACAACGACCGCCACGGCATCGTCACGCGCAGCGCGGGCCTGCTCAATCCGAATCACTACCTCGCCGTCGCGATCGCGTATCTGTTCGCGAATCGCCCGCAGTGGCGCAGCGACGCCGCGATCGGCAAGACGGTCGTGAGCAGCTCGCTCATCGATCGCGTCGCCGCGAGCCTCGGCCGCAAGTTGTACGAAGTCCCCGTCGGCTTCAAATGGTTCGTCGACGGACTGCTCGACGGCAGTCTCGGCTTCGGCGGTGAAGAATCCGCGGGCGCGTCGTTCCTGCGCTGCGACGGCACTGTGTGGACCACCGACAAGGACGGCATCATCATGGGTTTGCTCGCGGCCGAGATGACTGCGCGCAAAGGCCTCGATCCGGGCGAGCTTTATCGACAACTTGCCGAAGAACACGGGGCGCCGTTCTACGCGCGCACCGACGCCGCCGCGACGCCCGAACAGAAGTCGCTCCTTGGCAAGCTCTCCCCGTCGCAGATCAGCGCGAAAGAACTCGCCGGCGATCCGATCGACGCGATCCTCACGAACGCACCTGGCGACGGCAACTCGATCGGCGGGCTCAAAGTCGCGACGCACAACGGCTGGTTCGCAGCGCGCCCGTCGGGCACGGAGAACATCTACAAGATCTACGCGGAGAGCTTCGTCAGCGAGGCGCACCTGAAGACGATTCAGGAGGAAGCGCAGGCCGTCGTGACGGCTGCTCTCACTTCGTAAACATCTTGACCAACGGCTCGCCCTCGGCCATCAGCGCGTCGTTCACTTTCTTCGTTAGCTTGCCGAACGGCTCGAGCACGAGCTTCTTCTTCTCGATCGTCCACGTCCCGGCGA
>DASVNL010000060.1:0-2107 GCA_036383875.1 Thermoanaerobaculia bacterium | reverse complement strand
GGTGCGGGTGCGGATCCAGGCCAGTTCGCGTATCCCGCACGATTCTGAAAGAACTGGATCGGACCACCGACCTGATCGTCTGCCCAGGTGAAGCCGTCCGTGACTCCCCACATGACTGTCTGATCGTCACGCCAAACGCCGGCAAGCGCCGGACTCGCGACCGGCTTTCCATCGAGACCCCTGACTACCATGATGTGCTGCGTCATCAAACACCTCTCTTTTCGTCTCTCTCTGTCAACGCGCTCACATAATCGGGAGCGCGATACCCAATTGCGTTGAGTTTGCCGATCACCGGATTCGCCTCGGCGTCGCGGTCGAGCCGGAGCAGTCCGCGCGCGAACACGTCGAGCGTCGCGGGGTTGTCGGTCTTCGCAGCCACCGACGCCAGCGTCTCGACCGACTTCGACCACGACGCTTTCGCGCGCGCCAGATTGCCCGCGCGACGATGCGCGTCACCCGCGACGATGTATGCGTCCGCGAGATAGCGCGGCGTCGTGGTATCGGTTTGCGTGATGGTTGCGAATTCCTTCATCGCCGCGTCGATGGACTGCAGCGCGGACGCCGCATCGCCGCGCGCGAGTTGCACGCGCGCCGATGCCGTGTGAATCACGGCCATGTCGCGACGCCACGACCAGACGGCGTTCTCGCGTTGCAGCAGCGGCCGCATCGTGCGAATCGCAACGTCCGCCGCATTCGCCGCCTCGGCGAGCTGTCCGTTCAACCGCAGCGCGTTCGCGTGACGCATGCGCGCGATCGCGAGATCGCGCTGCCATTGCGTGTTCGCGGGATCGAGCTGGCCGAGCTCCTCGTTGAGCCGCACCATCTCCGCGACGATCTCGAGCGCGCGCTTCGCATCGCCCGTGTTCTCGAGCGTCGTCGCCAGGAACGACTCACTCGTGATCAGCCGCTCTTTCCAGAACGCGTTCGCGGCGTCCGCCTTCACGAGTCGCGACCACGTGGCGTACTCCTCTTCGAACAACGCGCGCGCGCCGCGCAGATCGCCGGAACGTTGCAGCACGCTCCCCGTGCGATTCAGCGTCCGCGCGAGATCGGCCTGACGGTCCGTGTCCTGCGGTTTCGCCATCGCGAGCGGCGACTGAATCTGTCGCGCGACCTGCAAGTGCTGCAGCGCACGCGGCAGATCGCCGTTCCGTTCGTGAATCCACGCGACGGAGCTGTATCCGTACGCGCGCTCGATTTGATACTCGTCGCTCGACGGATACGCACGCGAGAGTTTCTCTGCGCCCGCCATGTACGCCGTGAGATGCGGCAGCGCTTCGTCGAGCTTGCCCTGCTGACGAAGGACGTCGCCGATCCAGAAGTGCGACGTCGCCACCGCGAGTTGCGCGGGCGCTGACTGCGGCTCGCGATTCAAACCAACTTCAGCGAGCTTGCGCGATCGCTCGAAGACCGTCATCGCCTCGTCGAGCTTCCCGAGTCCGATGCGCACTTCGCCGAGCTGATTGAGCGCCTTCGACTGATGAACGAGCTCGTCGACGCTCAACGTTTGCGGATCGGCCGACCCTGCGTACGCGAGTGTGCGCTCGCCTACCGCGTCGAGCGCATCGAGGCGTCCGACCTTCTCCAGCTTTTTGCGCAGATCGCCGAGCATGAACTCGATCAAACCTTCGGCCTGCGCGCGACGTCGATCAGCATCCGCGCGCGCTGCGACTGCGCGTGCACGCTCGCGATCGAGATCGACGGTGTAGCGCCAGCCGCCGATGAGCGCGATGAGCAGCAGCGCCGCGATGACACTGCGACGCACGATGCGCTGCGGCTTGTCCAGCATGAACTTCAAACGCTCGGAGGCTTCGACGGCCGTCGGACGATCCGTCGGCGCGAGCGCTTTCAAGCGATTGATGAACGACGTCACGTCGCCCGGCGCGTTCTGCACCGGCAACGTCTCGCCGTGCGCGACGCGCAAGATGACTTCGCGCGCGCTGAGTCCGTAGGGATGCGGTTCCTGTCCGGTGAAGAGCCACTGCAGCAACAAGCCGAACGAGAACATGTCGCTCGCAGGCGTGAGTGAATCGCCGCGCGCTTGTTCGGGGCTCATGTACAACGGAGTGCCGAGGGTGATGCCGACGGCGGTGGCGAGAAACTCGCG
>DASVNL010000059.1:0-3903 GCA_036383875.1 Thermoanaerobaculia bacterium | reverse complement strand
TCCAGCGTCTGCTCGATGTTGTCGCATCGTTCCACTCCTAGCGAAACTGCGGGAGGGCGCGCCCGTATGATGCGTGCGCACCCATGCACAGCCGCCGTGCCATCGCCGCTACCGGTCTCGCCATCACCATCGCGTTTCTTGCGCTGGTGGCGTGGCGCGCGAGCGTGTGGCATGCGCACGGGTGGACAGGCATCCGCTACGTCGCGGGCGCGCCGAAGGACATGCCGGTGCCCGAGGGGTTGCGGCATGTGGTTCCGAAAGCGGGACTCATCGACGTCGTGCTGCCCGGCTCACCGGCGGAGAAGGCCGGCATCCGATCGCGCGAAGTCATCCTGTCGATCGACGGCATCGCCCTCGACAGCTTCGCGAACCTGGCCGCACACGGCGATCTCTCGCGGCGCGGCGACGCGATCGTCTATCGCATCGAGCATCACGGCAAAGAACGCACCGTCACCGTGCGATCCGCATCGCCGCTGACTTTTCCGAGCGTGGCGGGCGGCGTCATCACCGGCGTCGTGATGATGCTGGCGTTCCTCGCGATCGCATTTCTCGTGATCTGGCATCGCCCGAAGGCGCGGTCCGCGCGGATCTTCTTCTGGTTCTGCGTGTCGGGCAGCGCGTGGTCGGCGATCACTGCGTTCGTCGATCTCGACATGATGGCCGCGGACGGGATCTACGCCGCCTTCTCGCGTCTGCCGGTCTTCATGTTCTATCTCCTCGCGCTCGCCGTCGCGAATGCGTTCGAGACCGTGCTGCTGCATCTCTCCCTCGTCTTTCCGCGCGAGTTGCCGTTGCTGCAGAAGCGCCCGTGGCTCGTCGGCTGGATGTACGCCGTGCCGTTCACGCTCGCGCTGCTGCCGTTCGGATTGATCGCCGTGCTGCTTTCGCGCGGGATCGCGATGAAGGCCGTCTGCGGCGCGCTGCTCGCGATCGTCGCGGTGCTGCTGCTCGCGCGACGCAGCGAAAAGCCCTGGCTACATCGCCCAGTCAGCCTCCTCGGCACCTTCATCGCCGTATTGCTCGCCGTAATCGCGGTCGCGGCGATCGACGTACAGCCGATCGTCATCGCGCTGCTGATCGGCGGCTCGGTGCTGGTCTCCGTCGTCTCGTCGCTCGGCTTTGCGACGGCCTACGCGATCGCGACGCTGGTCGCGTTGTTGATGGGGTATCGCCGCAGCTCCGCCGAAGAGAAGCGGCAACTGCGCTGGCCGCTGTGGGGAACTTCGATCGCCATCGCGGTCCAGTTGGTCGTGACGACGCTGATGCTCACGCTCAGCAGTCACTCGTCGCTACTGATGCTCGTCGCGGGCGTGATGCGCGTCGTGTACCTGTTGATTCCGCTCACGTTCGCGTTCGCGATTCTCAAGTACCGCCTGATGGAGATCGACGTCGTCATCAAGAAGACGGTCGTCTACTCGATCGCCACCGGCCTCGTCGTCGCGGTGTTCTTCGTGATCGTCGCGGGCATCGGGTCGTACATCACGGCGACGCTGAACATTCGCAGCCAGACGCTCACCGTGATGGCAACGCTCGCGGTCGTCGCGGCGTTCGTGCCGCTGCGCAATCGCGTGCAGCGCAGCGTCGAGCGCCGCTTCTTCCAACGCAGCTACGACGCGACGGAAGCAGAAAAGCTGATCCAGCAGGAAATCGTCTCCGCGTCGACGCTCGAGGACTTGCTGCCGCGCATCGCGGAGTACGTGCAACAGGCGCTGCAGGTGAAATCGGTTCTGCTGTTCACGCAGCGCGATGACGAATCGCTCTACCGCCTCGCCGCGAAGATCGGCGTCGCGCGCGAAACACTGGGCAATCTCGCACTCGACGCCGCGTCGATCGCGCGCATCGACGACGTCGCGGAAACGAGCGCGTTGCGGTTATCGGAAGACGAACGCGCTCGCGTGAAGAAGGTGTTCGCCGAGCTGGTCGTGCCGTTGAAGCTGCGCAATCGCACGCGCGGCGTGATGCTCGTCGGCTCGATGCTCTCCGGCCGCTTCGACGAAGACGATCGCCGCTTCCTCTCCGACGTCGCACAGCAGATTGCGTTCGCGATCGAGAAGCTGACGATCACCGACGAGATGCGCGACTTCGAGCGCGCGCTCGAGATTCAACGCATGCTTCTGCCGAAGTCGCTGCCGCGCGTCGCAGGCGTGGAGATCGAAGCGGCGTGGCGACCCGCGCGCACCGTCGGCGGCGATTACTACGACGTCCTGCAACTCGCGCCGCATCTTCTCGGCATCTGCATCGGCGACGTCGCCGGCAAAGGGATGCCCGCCGCGCTGCTGATGGCGAATCTGCAGGCCGCGGTGAAGGCGAGTGCTAGCGCGGAACTGCAACCGCACGAGATCTGCGCGAAAGCCGCAGCGGTCGTGAACGGAACGCTGACCGGCGGACGCTTCGTCACGTTCTTCTTCGCGATGCTGGACGCGCGCGAGCGCGTGCTGCGCTACACGAACGCGGGCCACAATCCGCCGATGCTGATCCGCGCGGATGGCACGGTCGAGCGTCTGTCCGGTGGCGGTCCGGTGTTCGCGCGAATGATGAACGGCGCGGCGTACGCGACACACGAAGAGACGCTGCGCGACGGCGACACGCTCGTGCTGTTCACGGACGGTGTGACCGAGGCGCGCGATCTCAATGACGAGGAGTTCGGCGAGACGCGACTGACCGCGGTCGCGAGCAGTGGCGCATCCGCGACCGCGATCGTCACGAGCATCGTCGATGAAGTACAACGCTTCTGCGACGGCGCCGCGCAAGACGACCTCACGCTCGTCGTCGTAAAGGTCTAGCCCTCGGGCTCGTTCTCCGCGTCGATATTCGTCATCTCGGCCATCACCATCCGCTCGCCCGATTCGCCATGCGTGCCGACCTTGCCGGCCGGCATCATCAGCGCCATCAGAATCGCGAGTCCCGCGACGCCCGCGCTGATCGCGAAGATCGTGCGGAGCGTTCCTTCGAGCGCGCCCTTGAGTTGCGCGAGCTCCGCCGCCGGGATGTGCGCGCGCGCTTCGGCGTTCACGAGCGCGTTCGGATTCTGCGAGTACTGCGCGAGTCCGGCCGCGAGGAGCGCGCCGAGAATCGCGACGCCGAGGGCGCCACCGATCGAGCGGGAGAACTGATTGAGCGACGTCGTGATGCCGAGCTGCTCGCGCGCGACGGAGTGCTGCGATGCGATGAGCAGCGTGAGCATCGTCAGGCCGAGGCCGGAGCCGATGAGGACCAGCTCACCCATCATCACCATGCGCGGCGTGTCGTGCGTGAACATCGCCAATGCGATGAAGCCGATCATCATCGAAATCAGACCGGAGAACACGAGCGTGCGCGAGCCCAGCTTGATCAGCAAACGCCCGCCGACGATCGACGCGAGGACCCAGGACAGCATCAGCGGCGTGAGAAACGATCCCGCTTCGGTCGCGCTCGCGCCGAATACGCCCTGCGCGAGCAGCGGCACGAACGTGATCGCCGCGAACATCGCGATGCCCGCGAGGAATCCGACGCCGACTGCAACTGCGACGACGCGATTGCGGAAGAGCTCCAGCGGCACAACCGGATCTTTCGCGCGCTTCTCGATCTGCACGAACCAGATGATCGACGCGACGACGACCGCGAGGAGCACGACGTTGCGCACGGTCAGGACGTCCTGCGCGCCGAGGACGAGGAGCAGCAGAGTCATCGCGCCGGTGAGGACTGTCGCGCCGAGGTAGTCGATCGTGGGGCGTTCGTGGCGCGGCGGTTCTTTGAGCGCGATGCCGATGATCGCGGCGGCGGCGATGCCGACCGGAAGGTTGATGAGAAACACCCCGCGCCAGGAAAGCTGATCGGTGATGAAGCCGCCGACGAGCGGTCCGAAGACGCTCGACACGCCCCAGACGCCGCTGAAGAGACCCTGCATCTTCGCGCGTTCCTGCA
>DASVNL010000058.1:0-6380 GCA_036383875.1 Thermoanaerobaculia bacterium | reverse complement strand
TCCACTGTTAAACTCCACATAACTCATGCGGGTCGACCACGAAAAAAGAGAGATCGTTTGCGCGGTCGGCGATCTCGTCTACGAGTCGACGTACCGGCGCATCGGCGTCGAGCGCGGCGACGGCTTCCGGCGCATGTGGATCGGCCAGGACATCCACACGAAACGCGCGGAGCAGCGCGCGAACGAAGATCCGCATTACCGCGCTGAAGTCCACGTCGTGCATCGCACGACCGTCGGCGGATGGAACGTCACCGTCACCGGCCGCGTGGACGGACTCTCGATCGATCGTGACGCGAAGCGCGTGTCGATCGAAGAAGTGAAGTCCATTCACTTCGACCTCGAGCTCGAGGCGTTGTATCGCTCGGAGAAACTACAGCGGCATCTCTATCAGTTGCTGCTCTACGCGCTCTTCCTCTCCGGCCAGCCCGACTTCGACGGCTACGTCTTCGCACCGCAGCTCGTGCTCATCGACCTCGTGTCCGGCGACACGCGCATCGTCGACACCACGTTCGATCGTGACGCCGTCGCGGAGACGCTGCGCGCGAGTCTCGCGAAGCTCATCGAGGACCTCGAAACCGCGGCCGCGCTGCGCGTCGCGAAACGCGCGTTCGCGGATACGCTCGAGTTTCCGTTCGGCGCGATGCGTCCGGGTCAGGACGAGATGGTCGCGGCGGTCGCGCGCGGTGTCTGGCAGCGCGATGCGTTGCTGATCTCCGCGCCGACGGGCATCGGCAAGACGATGGCCGTGCTGTATCCGGCCGTGCGGCAGTCGCTGAAGCTCGGCAAGAAATTGTTCTTCCTCACGTCGAAGACGCTGCAGCAGGACGCTGCGATCGAAGCGCTGCGACGGCTCAATGACGGCTCGTTCCGCGTGTTGCGCATCCGTTCGAAACAGAAGATGTGCGCGCACACGGAGATGATCTGTCACGAAGACTTCTGCCCCTTCGCGGCGCAGTACAGCCAGAAGATGGAGAAGAGCGCGCTGCTCACGCATCTCGTGACGTCGATGAGCTACTTCGATCCGGACATCACGTACGCGATGGCGCGCGACACGGAAGTCTGTCCGTTCGAAGTCTCGCTCGAACTGATCGAGCAGGCCGACGTGATCGTGTGCGACTACAACTACATCTTCGATCCGTACGTCGGCCTGAAGGCATATCAGCAGGAGAACGACTACGGCGACTGCGTGCTCGTCGTCGACGAAGCGCACAACCTCGTCGATCGCGGACGCGGCTACTACTCGCCCGAATTGCACGAGCAGCAGTTCGACGCGATCCGCCAGCACATGATGTCGCGCAACTGCTGGATCGAAGGGTGGGAGAACCTGCTCGACGATTTGCGCGCGCACTTTCACGAGCTCGCGCACGTGCTTGACGACGATGACCTCAAGCAATCGCTCTGTTCGCCGAGCCGCGAGTTGTTCGTCGAGCAGCGCACGATCTGGGAGCGCATCGTCCTCGAGTACATCGGCTGGAAGATCGACAACCGGATCGCCGAGGAAGAAGACCCGCTGATCGACTTCTACTTCAAGCTCGTGAAGTTCACGAACCTCCTCGCCGAAGACGGCGATGAGTTCGCGCATCTCGTCGAGCGGACCAACGACGGCATCAAGCTCAAGATTTTCTGCAAAGACCCGTCGCGATTCCTCGGCCAGATCTTCGACTCCGCGCACGCCACCGTCGCACTCTCCGCGACGCTCGAGCCGTTCGAGTTCTATCGCAAGACCCTCGGCTTCCCGAACGATCGCACTGCCGAGTTGTCACTCCCCTCGCCGTTCCCGCGCGAGAACCGCAAGATCGTCGTCGTGTCCGAAGTCGACACGACGTACAAGCGTCGCGCGGATCACTACGAGCGCATCGCGGAGACGGTCGCGGAGATCGCGGATGCGGGCGACGGCAACTTCCTCGCGCTGTTTCCGAGCTACGCGTTTCTGCGCGAAGTGTCGGAGCGCATGCCGCCGACGATGAAGCGCGTGATGATCCAGCGCAACGACATGACCGACTACGAGCGCAACGCGATCCTCGACATCCTTCGCGAGCGCACGCGCAAGGGCAACCTGATCCTCGCGGTGTCGGGCGGCATGTACGCGGAGGGAATCGACTATCAGGGCGACATGCTGTCGGGCGTGATGGTCGTCGGGCCGGCGTTGCCGCAGGTGAGTTTCGAGCAGGAGCTGCTCAAGCAGTATTACGACGAGCAATACGGCGCAGGCTTCGAGTTCGCGTATCTCATTCCGGGCATGACGCGCGTCGTGCAGTCGGCGGGACGCGTGATTCGCAGCGAGACGGACATCGGGATCATCGCGTTACTCTGCAAGCGCTTCACGCAGGAGTCGTACACGCGCTACTTCCCCGCCGACTGGTATGAAGAGACGCCGCGCGAGCTGGTCTCGAAGAAGGCAGCCACGGACGTGCGCTCGTTCTTCGAGGCGAAGTCGACGCCGCAGTTGAGGATCGTATTTTGAGACTTGTCGCAGTTCTCGCAGTTTCCGCCGTTCTTCTCCTCACCTCCTGCGCCACGATGCCCGCCGCCCTCGGCGCACCCGAATGGGACGTCGTTCCCGGCGGCATCGCCGATGCGCTCTGCCAGCGATTGCAGAGCGATCGCTTCGCGGACTCGCTCGTGATGGTGAAGATCACGCAGCCGATCGTCACGTCGCGCGCGCTCAGCGCGCTCTATCCGATGAAGCGCCGCCCGCTCGAGATCACGCCTCCGCCGACGCGCGCGATTCCGGTCGACACGATGGGCGGTTGCGCGTGGCGCGCGATCGACGTTGCAGATCGCGCGCGCTACGCGGACTCCGTCGTCGTCGAGCTGTCGTCGCCACTCATCAATCCGGCGAAGACGAAGGAGGCCGGGCTCTTCGCACGCGTCACGATCGGCGGCGCGCGCGAGTGGTACTGGATCGCGATGCGCTCGCGCGGCGGGGCCTGGGAACTGGCCGGAATCAGCCCAATTGGCGTGAACTGAACGACTTGCGCGCTGGCATGCGCCTTCCATTACCTACGATAACTTTTCAAAAGGAAGTCAGGTACAAGCGATGGCGCAGCAAATCAGGAAAGGCACCCGAGTCCTCTTCGCGGACGATGATTTTTCGATCCGCCAGCTCGTGTGCACGATCATCAAACGGGAAGGTCTGGACGTCGATTGCGTCAGCGACGGCGCGGAAGCAATCGAGAAGCTCAAGGAAAGCGAATACGCGGTAGTGCTCCTCGATCTGATGATGCCGCGCATCGACGGCTTCGGCGTCGTCGAGTATCTGAAGAACAACCCGCCCGCGTTCAAGCCGGTCGTCCTCATCGTCACGGCCTACGCCGATCAGAAATTCAAGCAAGTCGATCCGACGATCGTCGCCGGCGTGCTGCGCAAGCCATTCGAAGTCTCCGAGCTCGGCACGGTGGTGCGCCTCTGCGTGCACGGCTTCGACTCGGAGGTCGTCAAAGGTGCGGTGACGCCGGGTTCGTGGGATCGCCTTCCGAGCGCGAGCTGACTACGTCCAGTTTTCCAGCCAGTACTCGAGCATCATCACCGCCCACAGCGGCTTCGCGTGATTCGCACGATTCGCGCGATGCTCCGCGAGCAGATTCGTGATTCGCGTCGCGTCGACGAGTCCGTGCTCGCGCAGACGTTCCGGCGCGAGCAGACGATCCGCTTCCTCGCGCAGTCCGCGATTGATCCACGACGCGACCGGCACACTGAGGCCGCGCTTGCGCCGATAGATCACGTCGTGCGGCAACCACTTCTCCGCGGCTTTCTTCAGCACCCACTTCGTCGTCAGCCGTCGCACCCGCAACTCGGGCGGCAACGACAGCGCGAACGCCGTGACGTCGCGATCGAGAAACGGCGCGCGCGCTTCGACGGATGAAAGCATCGTCGCGCGATCGACTTTCACGAGCAGGTTGTCGCGCAGGTACGTGCGATAGTCGAGCAACATCGCGCCGGTGAGCGGATCGCGCGACGCGAACTCGGGCATCGCGCCTTCAAACGCATCGAGCCCGGTGCCGAACCAGCGCAGATGACGCTCGATCCACGGACGCTCCGCGTCGCTGACGAACCGCTTGAGCAGATATTCGAGCGTGACCTTCTTCCCCGACGACGGCAGCGCGAACGCGATCTTGCGCAGCGCGTTGCGCGCGAACGCGGGCATCGCGTCGTACTTCGGCGCGATCTTGTGGCCGATGTACGTCGGGTAGCCGCCGAACAACTCGTCCGCGCCTTCACCGCTCAACACGACCTTCACGTGTTCTCGCGCGGTGCGCGCGAGGAGGAACGTCGGGAGGATCGCCGGATCGGCGAGCGGCTCGGCGAAGCGCGTCGTGACGTTGCGCAGCGCGTCGAGCAGTGTCTCTTCGTCCGTGCGCACGGGCACGTGCTTCGTGCGCATGCGTTGCGCGAGCACCGCCGCGTCGCCGCTCTCGTCGTACGACTCTTCCGCAAACTGCGCGGAGAAGGTGTGCACGCGATCGACGCCGATGACTTGCGACGCGAGCGTCGCGAGGATCGACGAGTCGAGTCCGCCGCTGATGAACACGCCGACCGGCACGTCCGACATCACCTGTTTCGTAACGGCGTTCTCGATCAGCCGCTGCGTTTCACGCACGGCGTCCGCGGGATCGATCGGCTCGATGATGAAGCTTTCCGGATCCCAGTAGCGCACCGTCTCTTCGCCGTGTTCGGTGAAACGCATGAACGTTCCGGCGGGGACGCGACGGATCGCGCGAAAGGGCGTGCGTGGCTCGGGGACGTAGCCGAGGGCGAGATAGTCGTGCAGCGCTTCGACGTCGAGCTCGCGCGGAAGATCGGGATGGCGCAGAAGACACTGCAACTCCGACGCGAACACGATCTCGCCGTTGACGCGCGCGTAGAACAGCGGCTTCTCGCCGGCGCGATCGCGCGCGAGGATCAGCGTCTTCGTGCGGTTGTCCCAGATCGCGAGCCCGAACATGCCGTCGAGCTCCGCGATCGCATCGGTGCCGCGATCGAGATACATCGGCAGGATCGACTCGACGTCGGACTTCGAGCGAAACGCAAAGTCGGGATAGCGCGCTCGCAGCGAGAGCGCGTTGTAAATTTCGCCGTTCGCCTGCAGCCAGACTTCATCGTCCGTCGATGCGAACGGCTGATCCGCGCGCTCGTGCAGATCGATGATGCGAAGACGCTCGGTGCCGAAGCGCGCGTGCGGCTTCGTAAACGTCGCGCGGCCGTCCGGCCCGCGATGCCTCAGCGCCTCGCCGAGGTCGTCGAGGACGCGCGGATGACGCAGTTCTCCCGCGCTGACGATTCCGTAGATTCCACACACGCGGCGCGGATTGTAGTTCCGGTTGGCGGTTGGCGGTTGGCAGTTGGCGGTTCGGTCCTCGCGAAAGCGACGGCCGTCGCATGTGGCGAGCTCGCACTCGGAGCCGTCAGCCCGGACGGTTGCAGCCTCCAAACCGCCAACCGCCAACCGGCAACCGACAACTATTTTCCGTACGCCACCAGGTGCGCCTGATCCGCGATCATGCGCCAGCCGCGCGACTCCAGCACCTTGCGACGCTCCACGTCTTTGGCTCGCAGCACATACACGCGCGGCTCAGTGCTGCCCAGCGTTTGCTCGAAGTACGGCAATGGCTTCAGCGGCGATGCGGGGTTCGTCGTGTACTTCTCGTAGCGGCGGATCAGGTAGTTGCTCGTCAATTCGCTCGCGTCCGACGTGATTACCGTGACCGGACGCCGCAGGTAAAACGCGAGTGAGCCCGTGAATGCTTCAACGCCGATGATGTGAGTCGACGGCGTGATGTGCGGGCGCATCTCCGCGACGAACGAGCGCGTCGAACGACGTTCGCCAAGCGTGTTGAGAAGCGGATTGGCGGCGATCGGAAGGACCAGCATCGGGAGCGACAGCGCTGCGAGCAGGACGTCGCGACGCTTCACGACGATCGCGATCAACCCTGCGACGAGGAACGCAACGCCGAGCGCGAGCGCGGTTTCATCCGCGACCGCGGCGATCTCCGGCTTCATCTTCGTGCGATGAAACGCGAGCGGCGCGGCGAGGAGGATCACGCCGAAGATCGTGATCAGAATCGCGGCTGCGCGTGTCTTCGCTTCGGGCCAGATCCGCGCGATGAGCAACGCCAGCGGCGCCATCAGCGGGACGATGTACTGCGGGCGCTTCGACTGATTGATCGAGAAGAAAACGAACGGGATGATGAACGCCATCAGCCAGTAGACGACCGCGGGGTCGGGCTTGCGGAACTTTTTCCAACTGAACAGCGCGACGATCGACCACGGCAATGCGCCGGCGAGAAAGTACGGGAGGAAGTACCACGGCGGGCCGGTGCGCTTGAGCGCCTTCGTGGCCATCCGCTCGACGGTCTCCGTGACCATCACGTAGCGCAGAA
>DASVNL010000057.1:0-17728 GCA_036383875.1 Thermoanaerobaculia bacterium | reverse complement strand
GCACCCGGATACTGCGCGAGCGCGTCGACGAGCATCTGCTGCGGATACGGATAGAACTGTTCGAGGCGCAGGATCGCGACGTTCGCGCTCGCTTTGTCGCGCGCTTGTTTGAGGTCGTAGTAGACCTTGCCCGTCGTGATGATCACGCGCTTCACCGAGTCGCTCGTCGCGACGTCGAGCAGCACCGGCTCGAAGCGGCCGTCGAGCAGATCCTGCACGTTCGAGGTCGCCAGCGGATGGCGCAGCAGCGACTTCGGATTCATCACCACGAGCGGCTTGCGCGGGTTGTTCAGCATCTGACGGCGCAGCGCGTGGAAGTACTGCGCGGGCGTCGTCGGATAGATGACCTGCATGTTGCCTTCCGCGCAGAGCGTGAGGAATCGCTCCAGTCGCGCGGAGGAGTGCTCCGGTCCCTGGCCTTCATAGCCGTGCGGAAGCGAGAGCACGACGCCGCTGTGCTGGCCCCATTTCTCTTCCGCGCTGGAGATGAACTGATCGACGATGACCTGGCCGACGTTGAAGAAGTCGCCGAACTGCGCTTCCCACACGACGAGTGCGCCAGGATCCGCGACGGAGTAGCCGTATTCGAATCCGAGGACGCCGTATTCGGAGAGCAGCGAGTCGTAGACCGCGAAGCTCACTTCGGCATCAGGCTCGTTGACCTGCGTCGTCAGCGCGTTGTCGATCACGACCGGATCGGCGACGGGCGACTTCTTGTCGCGCGCGAGTGCATTGAGCGGCACGTAGCCCTGACCGGTGACGCTGTCATGCACGACGGCGTGGCGATGTGAGAACGTGCCGCGGCCGACGTCCTGACCGGAGAGTCGCACGCGGAATCCGTCGATGAGCAGCGAGCCGAACGCAATCTGTTCCGCGGTGCCCCAGTCGATCGCCTCGCGACCCTCGGCCATCGCGGCGCGCTTCGCGAGCACGGGCTTGAGCTTCGGATGCGGCGTGAAGCCTTCCGGCATCGTCGTCAGCGCGCGGCCGACGGAGTCGAGCACTTCCTGCGAAATGCCGGTGTCGGGCGAAGGCTGATTCTGATAACCGGTGACGTCTTCGTCCGTCCAGAGCGGATCGCGATCGGAGTGCGGTGCTTCCTGCTCCTTCGTGCGATCGAACGCCTCCTGCAGTTTGCCTTGATAGTGGTTCAGCCACTCCTCGGCTTCCTGCGGATCGATGTCGCCCTTGCGGAGAAGCTGTTCGGTGTACAGCTTGCGCACCGAGCGATGCTCCTTGATCAGCTTGTACATCATCGGCTGCGTCAGCGACGGCTCGTCGCCTTCGTTATGGCCGTGACGGCGATAGCAGATCATGTCGATGACGACGTCGCGATGGAACTGCTGGCGGAAGTCGTACGCGAGTTTCATCGCGCGCACGCACGCTTCAGGGTCATCACCGTTCACGTGGAAGATCGGCGCCTGCACCGTCTTCGCGACGTCGGTCGCGTACTGCGACGAACGCGCCGCTTCCGGATCGGTCGTGAAGCCGATCTGATTGTTGATCACGACGTGAATCGTGCCGCCGGTCTTGTAGCCCTTGAGCTGCGAGAGGTTCAGCACTTCCGCGACGACGCCCTGACCCGCGAACGCCGCGTCGCCGTGCAGCAGCACGGGGATGACGAGCGAGCGGTTCTTGTCGGCGATGAGTTTCTGTTTCGCGCGGACCATGCCCGTCACGACCGGATCGACCGCCTCGAGATGCGAGGGGTTCGACGCGAGCGAGAGCTTCATGTGCGAGTCGCCGGGCGCCTGATGCACGCCTTCGGCGCCGAGGTGGTACTTCACGTCGCCCGAACCTTCGCGCGTGCCCGGATCGAGGTCGCCTTCGAACTCGCGGAAGATCTGCTCGTACGATTTGCCGAGCGTGTTCGCGAGCACGTTGAGACGTCCGCGATGCGCCATGCCGATCACGCCTTCGACGACGCCGTCGAGCGCGGACTCGGTGAAGAGATAGTCGAGCATCGGGATCAGCGACTCCGCTCCTTCGAGCGAGAAGCGCTTGTGGCCGACGTACTTCGTGTGCAGGAAGCGCTCGAACGCTTCCGCGTCGTTGAGCTTCATCAGGATGCGGCGCTTCGTCGCGCCGTCGAGCGGCTGCTTGTTGCGCGTGGGCTCCATGCGCTCCTGCAGCCACTGCTTCTGCGACGTCTCCTGGATGTGCATGTACTCGGGACCGATGTGGCCGCAGTACGTTTCGCGCAGCGTGTCGAGGATGTCGCGGAGCTTGGCCTGCTGCTTGTTGCACAGACCGCCGCAGACGAAGTCGCGGTCGAGGTCCCACAGCGTGAAGCCGTAGAACGCGGGATCGAGCTCGGCGTGCTTCGCGACTTTGTACTCGAGCGGATCGAGGTCGGCGAGGAGATGACCGCGCACGCGATACGCGTTGATCATCTGCAGCGCCGATGCTTCACGCGCGACGATGTCGTCGGGATTCGTGGTGCCGAGGTGCAGACGATGGCGATCGCGCGACCAGCGGACGGGCTCGTACGGGATGCGCAGATCGCGGTAGATGTCGTCGTAGAACGCGTCGGCGCCGAGGAGCAGCTCGTGGATGCGCGCGAGAAACGCGCCGGACTCCGCGCCCTGGATGATGCGATGGTCGTACGTCGACGTCATCGTCATCACCTTCGAGATGCCGAGGTCGGCGAGGACGCTCGGATCGCTGGCGGAGTACTCCGCGGAGTAGTCGATCTGTCCCGTCGCGATGATCGTGCCCTGCGTGTTCATCAGACGCGGGACCGATGCGACCGTGCCGATCGTGCCGGGATTCGTGAGCGAGATCGTGGTGCCTTCGAAGTCGGAGACTTCGAGCGAGTTCGCGCGCGCTTTGCGCACGACGTCGTTGTAGCCCTTGAGGAACTGCGCGAAGTCGAGCGTGTTTGCGCGCTTCACGTTCGGGACGAGCAGCGAGCGCGAGCCGTCCTTCTTCTCGATGTCGATCGCCAGGCCGATGTTCACGTCTTCGCGATCGATGCGCGTCGGCGTGCCGTCGAGCGTCACGAACGATGAGTTCATGCGCGGGTACTGTTTGATCGCCTTCACGATCGCCCACGCGATGATGTGCGTGAACGAGGCCTTGGTCTGGCCCATCAGCGCGAGATGGTTGTTGATCACGCGCCGGTTCTCTTCGAGCACTTTGACCGGGATGTTGCGGATCGACGTCGCGGTCGGAACCGTGAGCGACGTCTCCATGTTCGCGACGATCTTCGACGCGGCGCCGCGCAGCGCGACGGGCGTACCGGCCGGAGTCGGCGCGGCTTTCGGCGCGGCGGGTGCTGGCGCAGGAGCGGGAGCCGGCACAGGTGCGGGTGCGGGTTTCGCGACAGGTGCCGGAGCGGGAGCGCTGTAGCTCGCGGAGCCCGCGCCGACTGCAGCAGCGACGTGCTCTTCGACTTCTTCCTCATCCGGGAGGTGCGGCTCGTAGTCCTGGAAGAACTCGCGCCAGCTCGCGCTCACGGATTGCGGATCGGTCCGGTATTTTTCGTAGAGATCTTCGATGAAGGCGATGTTTGCGCCGTATGCAACTGATGACATTTCGTTTTCTTACCGTGTTTCCTGGGAATCGATTTCTGTCGCTTCGACAGCCGTGTGCGACAGGGACGTCAGGCCGAGCCAGCCGAACCCGGCGGCGAACCCGCCGAGGACATCGGACGGGAAGTGTACGCCGAAGTACACACGGGAGAACCCGACGCTGAGGATGATCATGCCAGCCAGCGTGTGAGCTACCGCCTGCACGGGTGCGGACTGCCGTTCCACGAGGTGATGCGCGACGATCGGGTACGTCGCGGCGGAGAGCAGCGAGTGGCCGCTCGGGAAGCTGTGCGACTTCGGCAGCTTGATGCGGCGCGCGACTTCCTGCGGACGGCGGCGCTTGAAGATGTTCTTGAGGATCGTGTTGATCGCCATCGCGCCGCCGGTCGACACGATGACCGTCCACGCGTCGTGTTTGCGGCCGCGGCGCATCATCATGATTGCAGTGAGGCCGGCGGCCGTGCCGATCGCGACGTGCGATCCGAGCTGCGTGATCGCGTGCATCGTCTGATTCATCGGCGGGTTGTCGATGCGATGCACGGCCTCCATCAACGCGTCGTCGTATTTGTCGGCATCGCCGTCGACGACGTTGTCTGCCTGCTGTTTGAAGAACCAGAATGCGAGCGCGGCCAGGACGACGCCGCCACTGCGTCCGATGGCCAGCGGCAGGAAGTGCTGGCGGCGTTTTTCCTGAGGGCGGAGGCGGTCTTTTTTCCCCTTGGGCTTCACGGCGCGGACTCTACCTTTCGGTACGGTGCAAACGCAACGCGAGGCAGCCTATTGCGGCCTCACAAATGTCACGAATCTCTGTGCAGGCTTCGCGCCGCAACACTTGTCGTAGAAATGGAGCGCGTCGGTCCATGGAATCACGGCGCGGGCGAAGCCGAGGCGGCGCATGTCGGCCAGCGAGGCGAGCAGGAGTCCGCAGCCGATGCCGCGTCCGCGCATCGCCTTCGCGACGCCCGTCGGCCCAAAAAATCCGAGGCCGCGATTGTTGACGTCGTGCACGGCGAAGCCGGTGACCTCGCCGTGCTCTTCGGCGATCACGGCGTTCGGAAGCTCGACGTCGAACGCCTTCGACGCTTCGAACCGCCAGATCCGCCCGAACTCGCGCTCGATGAAGTCGAGCACGCGAGTGCGCTCGTCGTGCGACGGACGGCGAACACCGTCTGCGTGTGGATCGACGATCGCGTCGAGCGCGACGTCGAGGTTGTCCGTCCAGCGATCTTCGAGATAGCCGCGCGCATGGCAGAACGCGCGAAATCCGTCGTCGCGCATCGGCACGCCGGGCGTGAAGTAGTTGCCCGGCTCCGCCGCGATGACGTGCGTGCCGCGCGATTCCGCATCGGCGAGGAGCGCGCTGCCGATGCCCTGGCGTCGCACGTCGCGATCGACGATGAGCAGTCGTACGAAGCGTCCGCACGTCACGATCGCGCCCTGCATCTCGCCGTAGACGCGAACCGTTGGGGCGCCCGCGACGCCGTGGCCGAAGCACTTCTCTTCGGCCACGGCCTCGAGGTCGTAGGGAGCGTCGTTGGCGCGCGCGAAAAGCGCGCGTAACTCGGGGAGATCGTGCGGCGTCGCCGTGCGGATCATCCCCGCAATTCTATTGTCCGGATACGAACGTCGCGTCGCCGGTGTCGTTGCGCACGATCGACGCGTAGGCGTAGACGATCGTGTTGACCGCGATCACACGCACCATCGCGGCGTTGAGCGGTCCGGCCTGGAAGTGGCTGAAGATGTCGTTGAACTGGCGGTACGAACGCGGTCCGACGTTGACGGCGAACGAGCCGCGCGAACTGCCCGACGTGTCGATCAGCTCGATCCACGCGAGGGTCGACTGGTTGGTCGGATTGGAGATGCCGATGTTCGTGCGATTGCCGTCGACGCCGGTGATGCCGGGCATGTACTGAATCGAGCCGAGGCGGTTCGTGTCGATGCCCGGGACGTTCTGGCCGTATTGGCCATGCTCGCCGACGTTGTAGACGCGCGCCCGCGCCGCGATGCGCGTCGCCGGCGAACCTTCCCACGTGACGCGCACGATGCCGCCGCCGTTGTCGACGTCGAACCACTCGCGCACCGCGTCGGGAATCGCGATCACTTCCATCGCGGTGAGCGGCATCGCGATCGACTTCGACTGGCCGTCCTCGCCGTGAAACGTGATCGTCACCGGCACCGGCTCGAGCTGCGGCTCGGTGGTGAGGTTCGAGACGACGATCTCGGTGCGCCACAGCGTGCCGTTCGCACCTGCGCCGCGATACACGGCGGGGATCAGGACTTCGCCGGCGAAGGCGGACGAAGCGAAGAGGAAAAGGAGAGAGAGGTAGAAGGTTTTTTTCATGAGTTCTTACTCGACGATGTCTGCAACTGCCGGGATGAAGATCGAATCGTTCGACTGGTTGTCGATGACCGAGGCGAAGGCGAAGACGGGGAGTGTGGACTCGATGATGACGTAGCCGTCGTCGACGTTCTGAATCAATCCGGTCAACGATGTCAGCGACTGCAACGTCATGCTCATCGCGTAAACGGGGAACGACGGACTCTCGCGCAACAGCGTGCCGTCGGCGCTCAGCACTTTGACGCGCACGGTGACGGTCTCGCGATTCGCGTTCATCACGCCGGTGTTCGTCCGGAACGCGCTGTTGCTGATGACGTGCGTGACGATGCCGCTCTTCGTCGCGTGAATGTCGGGATCGAGCGCGGGGATGAACTGGCCGTACGTGCCGGGTGCGCCGGGATTCGGCGAGTCCGTGTACGTGCGCGACTCGGCGGAGAACTCGTAGCTCTTGTCGGTGTCGGAGTCGAGGCGGAGCGCGCCGATGACCGAGCCGGTCGGGTACTGAATGAAGTTCGTGACGATGTCGTTCAGCACCGCGACCTGGCGCGGCGCGATGGAAACGACGCGGCCCGGGATGTTCTCGCCGTTCTCGCCGAGAGGGAGAAAGTGAATCGAGATGCCGATCGGGGTGGTCGAGGAAGGGTTGAAGATGCGGACGTCGGTGCGGAAGCGCGTGCCGTTCGCGCCGGCTGCGGCACCCGCGACCGGGATGTAGAGGTTCTTCGCCGCGGCGCTGCCGGATGCGAAGAGGAAGACGGTGAGTGCGATGGCGATTCGTTTCATAGCGTGACCTCGATCACGAGTCTTTCGCCGGCGCGCTTACCCGTTGCTTACGATTCCGGCGGCGCGTGCAACAAGACGGTCAACGGCGCTGGCAACCTTTCCGCAACGAGCTGGACGCATGGCAGGACAGATCCTCCGATGCCCCTCCTGCGGGCAAGCCAACCGCGTCCCGGACCTCGGCGCCGGCAAAGCCGCAGTCTGCGGACGCTGCAAGACTCCACTCGACGCGAGCGGTAACCACGGTCACCCGATCGTCGTCACCGATGCGACGTTCCGCGACGTCATCGCGCAAGGCGCATTCGTCGTCGACTTCTGGGCCGCGTGGTGCGGCCCGTGCCGGATGATCGCGCCGATCCTCGACGAGCTCGCGGCGTCGCGGTCTGACGTGCGCTTCGCGAAGTTGAACGTCGACGAGAACCCGCACACATCGGCGGAGTTCCGCGTGCAGGGCATTCCGTTGCTGGTGTTCTTCAAGAACGGCGTCGAAGCGGGACGCGTGACCGGCGCCGTGCCGAAAGGGCAGATCGAAGCGGCGATCGCGCGGTACCTGGGAGCGTGATGCCGCGATTCCCGAGACCGGCCGACGGAGGGCGAGGGGAGCTCGAGACCTTCACGGCGAAGGTGCTGATCGTCATCGCGATCCTCGCCGCTGCCGCGCTGGTGTGGTTCGCGCGCGGCGTGTTGCTGCTCGTCTTCATCGCCGCGGTTCTCGCGGCCGGAATCTCGCCGACCATTCGCGCGCTGCGCATCCGCTGGCGCTACATGTTCCGCCGCAAGTTGTCGCGCGGCGCGGCGGTGATGATCGTCTACCTGCCGTTCCTCATCGCGGTGCTCGTCGTCGGACTACTCATCGTGCCGCGCTTCATGGCCGACACGCGCGAGCTCGGCGAACGATTGCCCGCGCTCATCGAACACAACATCCTCAAGCCGCTCGAGCCGTACGTGCCGGTCGGCGTGATTCGCGAAGAGCTCGCGGGTGGCGTCGAGCTGCCGCGCTCGCGCGTGTTCATGTACATGCGCAACGCGGCCGCGGCGTTCGCGTCGATCATCGCGGTGCTGTTCATGGTCGCGTACATGCTCATCGACGCGGAGCGGCTCCGGAATCTCTTCCTGCTGATCTATCCGCCCGAAGTGCGCGGGCAACGTCGACGCACGCTGACGCGCATGGGCAAGCGCATGAGCTCATGGATGTCGGGACAGCTCATGCTCTCCGCGATCATCGGCGTCGCGACGTTCGTCGGCTTGACGGCGCTGCGGATTCCGTACGCGCTGCCGCTCGCGATCATCGCCGCGGTCGGCGAGCTGGTTCCTGTGATCGGTCCGACCGTCGGTGCGGTTCCGGCGCTCGCGGTCGCGCTGTTGCACTCGCGCTGGCAGTTCTGGTCCGTGCTCGCGTTTGCAGTGTTGCTGCAGAAAGCGGAGAACCTGTTCATCGTGCCGCGCGTGATGTCGCGCAAGGTCGCGGTCTCGCCTCTCGCGATCTTCGTCGCCTTCATGATCGGAGCCTCGCTCCTCGGCGTGATCGGCGCGATTCTCGCCGTCCCGGTCGCGGCGATCGTGCAGGTCGCGTTCGAAGAAGCGTTCGTCCGGCGGCGTGAACGACGCCTCGATGCCGAACGGCCGGGAACGCTACTGCGCAAAGCAGATTAGAATTGCTTCATGCAATTGAAGTTAGCCGTCAGCCTCTGCTTACTTGCGGTGTGTCTCCCTGCATCGGCGCAGCAGGATGAGTGGGCGTGGAGCCATCGACTCGAGCTCCGCGGCGACTATCGATGGAGCGCGGATGAGTACCTCGACCGCCCGTTCCCAACCGGCGCAAAGCTCGAGACGCCCGATCCGGGCCATCACGTCGAGTTGAACGTCGCGGACATTCAGCTCGACGTCACGTACGGCGACTGGATCAACGCTCGCGTGAAAGCGCACGGCTACGCGAAACATCGCGCGAATCCGACGTCGAACGACAAGACGGCGGACGTCGACGAGTTGTTCATCCGCTTTGGACCGAAGCCCGAGTTCCTCGAGCGTCCGGACCACACGACGTTCTTTCTGCAGGCAGGCAAGTTCACGAAGATGGAGCGCCAGCCGGTGCGCCTGCTCGAGAGCTACGGTCTCGCGGCGACGTCGTTCAATCGCTTCGAAGACATCCAGGTGCAGGTCGGCGGCACGGTGGGGCGCAGCTTCTACTGGCGCGCGCAGGCCGCGAACGGCAATCCGCTCTTCCTGCGCGACGCGAATGCGCTCGCGGGCGACAACGGCGCGCCGGAGCGCATCCAGGGCAAGCCGAATGTCTACGGCAGCGGCTTTCCGATCTTCTACAACGCCGAAACGGAAGATCTGTTCTTCGAAACGGACCACGTGCAGTGGGGCGAGGGAATCGGCTATCGCTGGCAGCGCGAAGACCAGACGGCGGGTTTCGACGTGCTGCTGTTTCACTACGACCGCGAGCTTGCGGATCGCGAAGAGTTGACCGGCACGGTTTACGGCGGCGACCTCGACCTGCTGAATCGTCCGCTGCCGACGATCGGACCGGAGGGATTCCGGCTCGACGGTCGCAACAAGCGCGAATACGGCGCGCGCGTTTACGGCGAGTGGCACGGCGGAACACTGATCGCGCAGTTCACGAAGCAGAACATCGCCGGGCTGCAGCGCTACGGATGGGAAGTCGAGACGGGCTATCGCTTTCCCCTCTCGCTCGGATGGGTCGAGTCGATCCAGCCGGCGTTCCGAATCAGCGGATTGCAAAACGACTTTAATCCGGCCAAAGGGGATGTCCCGGCCGAGTTCCCTGCGGCGAGTCTCTGGTGGAACTGGCTCAAGGGCGACGCTGGTGTTCGCGTCGGGATGAAGCACGGCGTCGATGTGACGGCCGAATACACGCGGCACAACACCGTCACGGCGAGGACGATCCCGAGGCAGTTCAACATGCAGGAAGTGCTCGTGACGGTTCGCTGGCGCGTCTGATGTCCGGCGTGGTCCTTGCTCTTTCGCAGGGCGGAGGACTTAGGACCAATGCGCAATGAGATGATCGGCGCGATCGTGCGCCGGGCGATCGAGCACCCTGAATTCCGGAAGCGGCTGATCGACAGTCCGCAGGACGCCCTGCAGTCGCACGGATTCGCACTCGAGGCGCCGGAGATGGCCGAGCTCGATCGCATCCGCGAGACTCTCGGCGACGGGGGAGAAGACGTCGAACAACGCCTCGTCAGCATCGCCGAAACCTACGGAGTCCATCCTCGGACCGAGTAGTTTCGCCACCGCTTCGAAGGTTTCGCGACGCCGGCTGCCAGCCGGCGTTTCTTTTTTGCCCGCCGTTCGTCTCAGATGCTGCGTGCGCTACCGGAATTTACCCTCATGGGGGGCGGTTCGAAACGTCGCCAAAACCGGCCCGCGCGCGCAACTCGCGGAGTATCAATACTTAACTGCGTACGAGGCACCTTCACGGATGAGCGTTCTCACGCCGAAACGAGTGTTTCTGGTCGTTGTTGTTTTTCTTCTTGGCGCGGCTTCGGCCTTCGCCAATAACCCGTCGCCCCGGTATCTCGCGCGCATGGTGTTCGATGAGAGCACCGGCAACATCGTGCTGTTCGGCGGTCGCGCGGACATCAATGTAGACGGTGCAACCGGAGTCATTCACTCCATCGACGAGACGTGGCTGCTCAACGGCACACGCTGGTCGCAGCGTTTCCCGGCCGTCAGGCCGGAGGCGCGCGCGTCGCACGGAATGATCTACGACTCGAAACGTGCCCGCGTCGTGCTGTTCGGCGGGTTCACCGACTCGAGCGTCATCAACGCATTGCCGGTCTTCCACAACGACACCTGGTCGTACAAAGACGGCCAGTGGACGATCCTCGACACGGCCACGGCTCCGAAACCGCGTTACGACGCGGCGATGGCGTACGACAGCGATCGCGATCGCATCGTGCTCTTCGGCGGCATCGCGTATACGGCCGACAACAAGACCACTGAAAACCTGTTCGACACCTGGGAGTTCGACGGGACGAACTGGACCGAAGTGATCAGCAACGCCAACGGTCCGAAGCTCGAAAAGGGAACGCTCGAATACGACCCGTCGCGCAAGCAGATGCTGCTCGTCGGCATCAACAGCGACACGTCCGCGGCGGCGATGTTCATCCGTAACCCGGAGACCGGCGCCTGGGTCGCGCCGAGTCCCGCGCCAGAAAAACTCCCGACGTGCACGAACGAAGGGATGATGGCGTATCAGAAGCACCAGAAGAAAATCGCGTTCGTCGGCGGCATCTGCAGCGCGGCGAATACGACCACGCCGGCTTCGGACGAAGTGTGGGAGTGGGACGGCGGGAACTGGGTCAAGGCGACGACGAACTCCGTCGATCGCGTCACCGGCGCGGCCTTCACGTACGACCCCACGAATTTCCGCATGGTCATGTTCGGCGGCGTCACGTACGGCTCGACGTTCCCGCGCTCGACCGTGCAGATGTATCTGAACGGCACGTGGAGCTTCAACCTCATCACCTATCGTCCGCGCCCGCGTTCCATCAGCGCGTTCCAGACCGACACCGCGCGTGGCGCGATGTGGCTGTTCGGCGGCCTCAACGAATACGGCACCGGCTACTCCGGCGACTTCTGGCGCAACGACGGCTCCAATCAGTGGACGCCGATCACCGTCGAAGGCGGCGGAGCTCCGCCAACGGGCTGCATCACGCCGGCGTCCGCATTCGATTCGACGCGCTCGCGCTTTGTGCTCACGTGCTACGGCTCTGAAATCTTCGAATGGGACGGCGCGACGTGGAAAGCGTTCGCCGATCTGAGCAAAGAGCCGGCGTCGCGCCGCTTCAGCTCGATGGCGTACGACGAGAAGCTGAAGAAGGTCATCCTCTTCGGCGGCTACGACGACTCGACGGGGAACTTCCGGCAGGACACGTGGACGTGGGACGGCACGACTTGGGCCGAGGTGAAGAACCAGCGGCCGCCGCACCGAAGCTTGACGTCGATGTGGTACGACCCGAATCTGCAGAAGGTCGTGATCTACGGCGGCGTCGGACGTCCGAACGCTGATTCGAAGGCCATCCGTTATCAGGACATGTGGTCCTTCGACGGCAACGGCTGGACGCAGCTGAACGTCACCACGACTCCCGGCCCGCGCCTCGGCGCGCAAGTCGCGATGAATCCGGTGACGAAGAAACTACTGCTCTTCGGCGGTCTCCGCGCGGAACAGAACGAAGACAACACCACCAAGCAGTGGTACGACTCGGATACGTGGGAGTGGAACGGCGCGGCGAATACCTGGACCAAGCTCGAGCCTGCCACCACTCCCGATCCGCGCGAGAACGGTGTGATGGCGTGGGATCCGGTGCGCCAGATGATCACGATGTTCGGCGGCTTCAAGGGCGGCTACTACCTCGCCGACGTCTGGACGTGGAACGGCACCAACTGGGTCCCGTACCTCGCGCCGCTGTCCCGTTCGCGCGCGACTTCCAGATAACCACTAACAGCAACGTTTCTCCCCGACACGTCCGCCCGCAGCGATGCGGGCGGACGTGTTATGTTTCCGGGCTATGGCGCAATCAACATCGGAATCCATCATTGCGCAGAGCTCCGGCGCCTATGCGCCCGCATTGCTGCGGCGCAGCCTCGGCGACGCACTCGAGCTCGCGCATGGCGTCGATGCCGTCGCCGCGGAAGAACGTTCCGCGTCGCTGGCCAAGCGATCGCTGAAAAAAGAG
The DNA here is from genome assembly GCA_036383875.1 of Thermoanaerobaculia bacterium. Taxonomy (GTDB): domain Bacteria; phylum Acidobacteriota; class Thermoanaerobaculia; order Gp7-AA8; family Gp7-AA8; genus QHVT01. The sequence continues at coordinate 5,372 of DASVNL010000057.1, read as the reverse complement.
GCCAAGGTGTGGGGCCTCCATCTCGCGATCAGCATGATCGACCTCACCACGCTCGAAGGCAAAGACACGCGCGGCAAAGTGCAGGCGCTCTGTCAGAAGGCGATGCGTCCCGATCCGCTCGATCCGACCATCCCGCACTGCGGTGCGGTCTGCGTCTACCCGACGATGGTGCCGTACGTGAAGAAAGCGCTGCGCGGCAGCGGCGTCGCGACGGCGGCAGTCGCGACGGGATTTCCGAGCGGCCAGACCTTCAGCGCGATCAAGGTGCAGGAGACACGCGAGACCGTCGCTCTCGGCGCCGACGAGATCGACATGGTCATCGATCGCGGCGCGTTTCTCAGCGGCAACTACCAGAAAGTCTTCGATGAAATCGCCGAAGTGAAAGAGGCGTGCGGACCTGCGCACCTCAAGGTGATCCTCGAAGTCGGCGAGCTCGCGAACTACGATCAGATCCGCAAGGCCTCGCTCATCGCGATGTACGCCGGCGCCGATTTCATCAAGACCTCGACCGGCAAGGCGCCGGTCAACGCGACGCTGACCAACACGCTGGTGATGCTCGAAGCGATCCGCGACTTCTACCACGCGACCGGCAAGAAGATCGGCATGAAGCCGGCCGGCGGGATCGCGAACGCGAAGCTCGCGCTCTCGTACCTCGTCGTCCTGTACGAAACCCTCGGCGGCGAGTGGATGAATCCCGATCTCTTCCGCCTCGGCGCATCGTCACTCCTCAACGACATCCTGATGCAGCTCCGGAAGGAGCGAACCGGCGCGTATCAGTCGGCGGATTACTTCACGATCGACTAACGCGGGGATTTGAGAATGACCACGACAAGTGAACTAGAGACTCGCGATCGCCTCACGCCCGGACCGGCGTCGTCGTCCGTGGTGTGGGAGTACGCTCCCTCACTCGAGGCGACGGACCACGTCAAGATCGCCGCGCGCCACAACCTTTTCATCGGCGGCAAGTTCGTCGAGCCGCACTCGAAGAAGTGGTTCGAGACGATCAACCCGGCGACGGAAGAGCGAATCAGCGAAGTCGCCGACGCCGACGCCGAAGACGTCGATCGCGCGGTGAAGGAAGCACGTCGCGCGTACGACAAGACGTGGCGCAAGATCTCCGCGAGCGAGCGTTCGAAGTACATCTATCGCATCGCCCGCCTGATTCAGGAGAAGGCGCGCGCGCTGGCCGTCGTCGAGACGATGGACGGCGGCAAGCCGATCAAGGAATCGCGCGACATCGACATCCCACTCGCGGCCGCGCACTTTTTCTACTACGCCGGCTGGGCCGACAAACTCGAGTACGCGTTCCCGAATCGCAACGTGAATCCGGTCGGAGTCGCGGGGCAGATCATTCCGTGGAACTTCCCGCTGCTCATGGCCGCGTGGAAGATCGCGCCGGCGCTCGCAGGCGGCAACACCGTCGTGTTGAAACCCGCCGAGACGACGCCGCTGACTGCGCTGATGCTCGCGGAGATCATGCAGGAAGCGGAGCTCCCGCCCGGCGTCGTGAACATCATCACCGGCGCAGGCGCGACTGGTGCTGCGCTCGTGTCGCACAACGACGTCGACAAGATCGCGTTCACCGGATCGACGGAAGTCGGCAAGCGCATTCAGCGCGCGCTCGCGGGGACGAAGAAGAAACTCACGCTGGAGTTGGGCGGCAAGGCGCCGAACATCGTGTTCGAAGACGCGCCGCTCGATCAGGCCGTCGAAGGGATCATCAACGGCATCTACTTCAATCAGGGACACGTCTGCTGCGCGGGCTCGCGACTCTTCGTGCAGGAGTCGGTGCTGGAGCCGGTGCTGCGCAAGCTCGGCGAGCGCATTCAGACGCTGCGCGTCGGCAATCCGCTCGACAAGAACACCGACGTCGGCGCGATCAACTCGCGTGCGCAGCTCGAGAAGATTCAGGAGCTCGTCGACAGCGGCATCGAGGAAGGCGCGCAGATCGTGCAGACGTCCTGCTCGCTGCCGAGCCGCGGGTTCTGGTTCGCACCGACGTTCTTCACCGGCGTCGCGCAGTCGTATCGCATCGCGCAGGAAGAGATCTTCGGACCGGTGCTGTCGGTGCTCACGTTCCGGACTCCGGAAGAAGCGCTGGAGAAGGCGAACAACACGCCGTACGGTTTGAGCGCGGGCGTGTGGACGGAGAAGGGCTCGCGCATTCTGAAGATGGCGTCGAAGCTCCGCGCCGGCGTGATCTGGGCGAATACGTACAACAAATTCGATCCGACGAGCCCCTTCGGCGGCTTCAAGGAAAGTGGATTCGGACGTGAAGGCGGACTGCATGGCCTCGCTCCGTACGTGGTGCTGTCATGAGTCCGCGACTGAACGTACGCAAGACCTACAAGCTCTACATCAACGGCGAGTTCCCGCGCACCGAATCGGGACGCTACTACGCCGTACGCGGCAAGGGGGGAGAGTTGCTCGCGAACGCCTCTCGTGGCTCGAGGAAAGACCTCCGCAACGCCGTCGTCGCGGCGCGCAAGGCGCAGCCGGGATGGAGCGGCAAGACCGCATACAACCGCGGCCAGATTCTCTACCGCATCGCCGAAGTGTGCGAGTCGCGCGCATCGGAGCTCGTCGATGAACTGCGACGCGCAGGCGCGAGCGCCGGCGACGCACGCAAGGAAGTCGACGCGGTCATCGATCGCTGGGTCTACTACGCCGGCTGGAGCGACAAGTACCCGCAGGTGTTCGGCTCCGTGAATCCGGTCGCCGGTCCGTACTACAACTTCACGGTTCCCGAGCCGACCGGCGTCGTCGCCGTCGTCGCACCCGAAGAGCCCGCGCTCCTCGGACTGATCAGCCGCATCGCACCGGCCATCGTCGGCGGCAACACGGTCGTCGCGATCGCATCCGAAACGCGACCGCTGCCGGCAATCACGCTCGCCGAAGCATTCGCGAACTCCGACGTGCCGGGCGGTGTGATCAATCTCGTGTCGGGCATGAAGGCCGAGCTCGTGCCGTGGCTCGCCGCACACATGGACGTCAACGCGATCGACACGACCGGCGTCAGCGCCGATGCGTTGTCCGCGGTGCAGAAGACCGCCGCCGAAAACGTGAAGCGCGTCGTGCACTTCGACCCCGCCCTCGGCTGGGACGACACGCGACTCTCGCAGGGTCCGTACGCGATCTTCGACTTCCAGGAGTCGAAGACCGTGTGGCACCCGATGGGGATGTAGCTACTTTCTCGCGAAGCGCGCGATCGCTCCGGCGATCGCGCCCAGCGGGAGCACGTGTCCCGCGGCGCCGCGCTGAATCGCTTCCTTCGGCATCCCGAACCCGATCGACGTCGCCTCGTCCTGCGCGATCGTCGTCGCACCCGTCGCGAACAACTCGGCGAGTCCCGTTGCGCCGTCGTCGCCCATTCCGGTGAGCAACACGCCGATCGCGTTGATGCCCGCGGATTGCGCGACCGATCGAAACAACACGTCGACGCTCGGACGATGTCGCGACACGGGCGGACCATCGACGGTGCTCACGAAGTAGCCCGTCGCGCCGCGACGCACGACGACGTGTTTGTCGCCCGGCGCGATGAGCACGCGTCCGCGGGCGACTTCATCGCCATCGGCAGCTTCTTTCACTTCGACCATCGACAACGAATCGAGCCGTCGCGCGAACGCCGCCGTGAATCCCTCGGGCATGTGCTGCACGACCACCATGCCCGGCGAGTCCGCGGGCAGCGACTCGATGATCTCGCGCAGTGCCTCCGTTCCGCCCGTCGACGCACCCACCGCGACGATCGTCTCGTTGCTGGCAGCCGGCAGCGTGCGCGTCTTCTTGAGCACGACGTCGGCGGAATGTCGCGGCGTCACGGCGAGCCGCGGCAGACGCTTCACCACACGGGCCGACGCCGCAGCGCGTAGCGTGTCGACGAACTGCAACTGCGCTTCTTCGAGAAACTCGCGCACGCCCATCTGTGGCTTCAGCACGATGTCGACCGCGCCTTCTTCGAGCGCGCGCATCGCGGCTTCACTGCCGCGCGTCGCGGCGGTGGAACAGATCACGACCGGGATCGGATCCTCACGCATGATCTCGCGCAGAAACGTGAGGCCGTCGACGCGCGGCATGTGCAGGTCGAGCACGATCACGTCGGGACGGCGACGCTCGATGCGACGCCGCGCGATGATCGGATCGGCCGCGGACTCGACGTCGAAGCGCGAGGCGAGAAGCGTCGTCAACGCCTGTCGCACGACGGCGGAGTCGTCGACGACGAGGACCTGGAGGCGAACGCTCATTTCGGATTGCGAAGCTGATAGACGGTCGGCCCGACGCTGCGAACGCGATCGAGCATGTTGAGCGTTTCGGAGTGGCCGAGGAAGAAGTAGCCGGTTGGGTCGAGCAGGTCGAGCAGACGTTGCACGACGCGCATCTTGGATGCGGCGTCGAAGTAGATCAGCACGTTGCGGCAGAAGATCAGATCGAAACGCCCCGCGACGGGCCAGCGATCGCCGTTGAGATTGATGCGCTCGAAGCGGATGAGATTGCGCAGCTCTTCCTTCGCCGTCATCTTTCCTTCCTGCGAGCGCACGCCGCGCAGCATGTACGCGCGCCGCAAGTTCTCAGGAATCTGCGTCGCCCGTTCGACCGGCCACAACGCCTCGGATGCACGCGCGAGCACCTTCGTCGATAAGTCCGACGCGAGGATCTCGATGTGCCAGTCCGGCAGCGCGGCGAGCAGCGTCATCGCGATCGAGTACGGCTCTTCGCCGGTCGAACACGCGGCGCTCCACACGCGCACCTGCTTGCGACGCTTGCCGTCGGCCGCCTGCGCGATCCACGACGGGATGATCTGTTGCTGCAGATACTCGAACTGCTTCGGCTCGCGAAAGAAATGCGTTTCGTTCGTGCAGATCGCATCGATCATCCGCACCGCTTCGTCGCGATCCGCGAGTACGTGCTCGAAGTAATCGCCGAACGTCGACAGCGACAACGCGCGCAGTCGCGGCGACAGGCGCCCCATCACCAGCGAGCGTTTCTGATCGGACAGCGAGATGCCCGCCTCGCGATGCATGAACTCGCGCACGAGGCGGAACTCGGTCGTCGTCAGTGGGCGGGGATTGCTCATGAATCGTTACGCGGGGACGGCGTCGGTCGCGCCGACGGCTTGTTCGAGCTCGACGGGGGAGAGCAATCGATCGATGTCGAGCAGGAGCACGAGCTTGCGATCGAGCTTGCCCATGCCGAGGAGATAGTCGACGCGGACGTGCGTACCGAAGGACGGTGGCGGCTCGATTTGCTCCGCGGTGAAGTCGATCACCTCGGACACCGCATCCGCCATCACGCCGATCGCGATCGTCTCGCCGCGATGACTCGTCTCGACCACGACCGTGCACGTCGTCTTCGTCACCGGCGACTCATCGCCGCCG
>DASVNL010000056.1:0-46096 GCA_036383875.1 Thermoanaerobaculia bacterium | reverse complement strand
TATCTGCTGCTGCACAAGCCCGCGGGATATCTCACGACGTACCGCGATCCCGAGGGACGGAAGACGATCTACGACCTCCTTCCGGATCGCGATCGCTACCTCTTTCCGGTCGGACGGCTCGACCTCGACACGAGCGGACTGCTGATTCTCACCAACGACACGGCGTTCGCGGAGCGGATGACGAATCCCGACTATCACGTGCCGAAGACGTATCACGTGAAGGCGTCGAAGCACTTGCCGGAGGAGCAACTCCAGCGCCTGCGAGACGGGATCGAGCTGCGCGACGGTCCGACGCGACCGGCGATCGTCGAGCGTCTGCGCGATCCGGGCGGAAAGACGGTCTTCGCGATCACGATCACCGAGGGGCGGAATCGTCAGGTGCGGCGAATGGTGGAGGCGCTGGATGCGAAGGTCGTCTCACTCGCGCGCGTCGCGATCGGCGATGTCCTCCTCGGCGATCTTCCCGCCGGCGAAACACGCGAGCTGACGCGCGAGGAGTTGGCTACACTCCGCGCATGAAGCGCGCGCTCGTTGCCCTCGCCTTTCTCGTTCTCGCCGCCTGCAAAGCCGAACAACCCGCTGCGACGGCCACGGAGTCCGCGAAGCCCACGACTCCGCCGCCTCCCTCCATCGCCGAGACGAAGGAGCTCATCGCCAACTCCGCCACCCTCGGCGAATTCGAATTCACCAACGCCGCATTCACGACTCCGGTGAATCTCGCGACCGCGAGCGAGCCGGTGCGCGCGTCGGCGAAAGAGCTCGCGGCCGCGGGTTGGATCTCAACGGACGGCGGCACGGTCGCGCTGACGGAGAAGTCGCGCGGCGACAAGCGCTTCCTCATGCGCGAGAACGGCATCCTCGACGTCGTCCCACTCGCGAAGAAGGAAATGGGCGACGTCACCGCAGTCACGCCGAACCCCGACGGCACCGCGTCCGCCGACTTCACGTGGCACTGGGCCGCGAACGAAGTCGGGAAGACGTTCAAGACCGGGATGCTCGCCGAACGCTACGCGACGCCGCGCACGTCGAAGGCGACGCTGATCTGGGACGGCACGTCGTGGAGCGTGCTGGAGATCAAGTAGGGCGCTATTCGTTGAGGCGCACGATCTCGGCGTTGAGCGCCGTTGCGAACGCGACCCAGCCGAGGTACGGCGCCATCATCCACGCGGCAGGTTTGTCGACCTTCCGCGCGGTCGCGGTGTACGACGCGATCGCGGCGAGCATCAGCACGATGTCGCCGAGGGCGAGCATCGGTCGTTTCGCACCGAAGAACAACGGACTCCACGCGCCGTTCAGCGCCAACTGCGTGGTCCACAACGCCAACGCGTTCGTCCGATCGCGCCCTTCATCCGTGCGCCACACGCGATACCCCGAGATGGCGATCAGCACGTACAGCGTGATCCACGCGGGTGCGAACGCGGCGTCGGGCGGAGTGAAGCCTGGCTTCTCGAGCTCGCGATACCACTCGCGCGTCGCGCCACGTCCGGGATTGAAAAGACCTCCGAGCATCGCGACGCCGGCCACGACTCCGCCGAACACTGCCATCGCGCCAATGCGTTGGTTCTTCGTCATCGCCCAAACTTCGCTGCACGTTGCATGCTGGAAGGCGCTCAGCGAACGGTCAGTTGATGCTGAAGTCTAGGGGGCGAGGCTGGTGAGAAATTTGTTCGCGGCCGCTTCCCACGCTGCAAGGTTGCTGGCGATCAAGTGACCGTTCGGAAGCGCATGTTCGCGGATGAACACGAACTCGCCGGATCCGCCCGCCTGCTGGTAGTTCCGAAAGAACTCGCGTGTCGTGGTCTCGCCGTACAACTCGTCGCGCGCAGCGTAGATCCAGAGCGACGGAACCGCGCGACTGCTCCCGGCGCGGCGGAACCATTCCGCTTGTGCGGACATCCGCTGCTGGTTATCGGCTTCTGAGTATTTGTCTCCGATCGACAGCCAGCCTCCCACAAAGTTGACGACTGCCTTCGCCTGATTCGGCCTCTCGCCCGCCAGCATCAGCGACAGGAATCCGCCTCGGGACACGCCGACGAAGAGGATCTTCGACGTGCGCGGAACGATTCGTCCGAACACGACCTGATCGAGCACCGCGAACGAATCGAGCATCGCTTCGCGGACCGTGCGATCGAGCATCGCGGTCTGCTGCGCGAGCGTGCATTCACCCGCGTAGATCGCGCACTCCTCGACGTACGTGCCGGATGACTCGCCTCGCCCGCGACGCATCGGCGCGACCACTGTGTATCCGCGCGCGATGAAGAAGCGAATGACGGAGAGCGGCGGCCCTTCCCACGGTTCCTTGGGCGAACGGATCTCACCGCCGGTGGAGCCGTGGCTGAAAAACGCGACCTCGTGCCGATCCGTTTTCAACGGGCGGTACACGAGCGTGACGAGCTTGATCTTGCCGCGATCCTTCGCGTCTTTGACGGTACGCGTCGCTTCCATCCGCTCGAAGCGATAGTCGACGCCGTGCACGAAGTCCGGAGTCAGCGCCTGTCCTGCGACCGGCGCGGTCAATGCCGCGCAGACAACCCAGACAGCGAGACATCCGCGGATGTTCACGCCACGAGTTTATAGTCGCTACACCATCTCGTCGACGACGGGCCACGTGCCGTCGCGCCACTGGTCGGCCATGAGCAGGCCGGCGGTCGCGAGATACGTTCGGATGTCCGCGCGGTCGTACGTCGACTCCAATTCCTTCGCGGCTTCGCGGACCTGGTCCGGCGTCGGCGGCGTGTAGTCGTCGGTCTCGATCGAGCCGTTGTCGTGCGGGACGTTCCAGCGGTCGAGGAACGCGGCCATCATCTCGTTCTTCTCGTGCGTGTGGTAGTGCATGAGCGCCATCTCGAAGAACTGTTCGAACTCCGCGATGCCGATGCGCGTCGCGAGGAGGTCGGCTTTCTTTTCGGGCGGCATCTTCCGGATCGTTTCATCGCGGAAGTGCAGGGCTTTGGCGAGGTGCATCTGGACGACGAGCTTCTGCTGCTGATCGGCGTACTTCCAGAACGAGGCGAGAATCGCGCGCCGGCGATCGGCGTCGGCGAGCTCTTTCAAAATGCGTCGGGCGGTCCACATAAGAGGCGCGGTTTTAACACAAACTACGCCGGAACGACGCGCGCCCGCCCTGCCCGCTTGGCCTCATACAACGCCGCGTCCGCACGACGCAGCGTCGACTCGAGCGAATCCGCGTACACCGCGACGCCCGCACTGAACGAGACCTTGAGCCCGGGCACGTGCTCGACGCTCGAAAACTCGCCGAGAAGACGCTCGATCAACTTCACGCCGTCGTCGACTGAGATTCCTTCGAGCAGCAGCACGAACTCCTCGCCGCCGTAGCGTCCGGCGAGATCCTGATTCTGCCGCACGCCGCGACGCAGACACGAGCCGAGCGCGCGCAACACCGCGTCGCCCTGCAGATGCCCGTACGTGTCGTTGATGCGCTTGAAGTGATCGAGATCGAGGATCGCGACGAGCGGCGGACGCGGACCGCGCGCTGCGAGTCGTTCATTCGCGCGCGCGGTGAACGCCGCGCGCGTGAACACGCCGGTGAGCGCGTCGCGATCCGTGCGATCGCGCAGCGCACTCGCACGCTCGAGACTCGACGCGATGTGCGAGAGGAGCAGCGCCCAGTCGACCGGCTTCGACACGAGCGTGTCGCCGCCCGACATCGCGCTGCCGAGGAGCGCACCGCGTTCCTGATCGCCGGAGACGAAGATCACCGGGAGGTGCGAGAACTGTTCGTTCTGTCGAAGGACACGCACGAGATCGAAGCCGCTGACGTCGCCGTCGCCCGTGTCGAGATGAATGTCCATGAGCAACAAATCCGGCGCGACTGCCGCGAGCACGTCCTCGAAGTTCGAGGCGTTGCTGCACACGGTGACTGCGTAGCCGGCGTCGCCGAGAACCTTGCGGAGAATCATGCTCTGCGTCGGATCGTCTTCGACTGCGAGGACGCGCGCCGGTGCGCGACGGCGCCGCTCGCGGAACGCCGTGACGCGACGCACGAGCAGCGGGATGTCGGCCGGCTTCGGGAGAAACACGTTCGCGCCCGCGCGCAACGCGCGGACTTTGCCGCTGAGATCCGAGGCGTCGCCGAGCGCGACGATGCCCGCGTTCTCGCCTCCCGCGGACTTGCGCAAGTCTTCGACGAGCGCGGAATCCTGCACGTCGAGGATCAACACGTCCGGCGTGCGATAGTCGAGCTCCGCGAGCACTTCCTCGCGCGTCTCGCACTGGCGCACGGACACGCGCTCCTGTTCGAGCGCGGCGCGCACCGTCGCGGCGAACTCCGCGTCGCGCTCGACGAGCAGCACGTCGAACGACAGCGCCGGCTCCGGCACGACGACGGGCTTCGCCTCGAGCTCCGCCTCGACGGCGTCGAGGATCTCGCGCCAGCGTTGCAGCAACGAATCCGGCACTGGCCGCGCAATGTGCGCGATCGACGACTCGGCTTCGTCGCCGAGCTCGGAAACGCGTGGGAATCCATACGTTCCGCCCAGTCCGGCGAGCGCGTGGAACGCGCGCGCCAGTCCGGCGATCGCTGCGTCGTCGGATGGTTCCTTCGTGAGCTTGGCGACATGCGACCGCATTTCCTGCAATCGCACGCGGGTGGTTTCACGAAATCTTGCCTGAAGGTCGGTCCCGAACCCTTCGGTCATGCCTTCAGGATAGCCGCGACTTCGGCCGCGAGTGTCATCGGATTGAAAGGTTTGAGGACGACCCCCTTCGCACCGAGGTCCTTCAGACGCTGCACTTCGGCAGCCATGGCCTTCGCGGTGAGGAAGACGACCGGGATCGAGGCGGTCTCATCCGACGCGCGCAAAGCGCGGAACGTCGCGGCGCCATCCATGCCCGGCATCATCATGTCGAGGAGGATGAAATCGGGCTGTTCGCTGCGTGCGCGCGCGACGCCTTCCTCCCCGCTCGACGCCTCCACGACCGTCATTCCGCCGACGCGCTCGAGCGAGAGTTGCGCGACGAAGCGCACGTCTTCTTCGTCGTCGATGACCAGGACCTTCATCCCGCGAGCTCCCGTGCGCGCATCGTGTCGAGCAACTGCGCCACCACCGCGCGAAACTCACCGTCGCTCGACCGGCTCTTCATCAGGAAGCGCGTCGGGCCGAGTTGCAATCGGTTCCGCTGTGCGGTCGTGAGGTCCATGCCGGAGTAGACGAGCATCGCCACATTGCGATGCTTCGGATGATTGCGCAACTCCGCGACGACGCCGAATCCGTCGATGTCCGGCAGGTCGACGTCGAGCACGATGAGCGCGGGCACCTGCTCGCCGATCGCCGCGAGCGCGGCCCAGCCGGATCGTGCGGTTCGCACGTCGAGCCCGTCGGCGGCGAGTTGTCGCGCCATGACGTCGAGCAGTTCGGTGTCGTCTTCGATGATCAGCACGTCGAGATCGGGACGCGCACGCGACGCATGCTCGGCGGATTCGACGGCGCTGCGCAGGCGGAACCAGAACGTGCTCCCCTCGCCCTCGCGACTCTGCACGCCGATCTGGCCGCCATGTTGATTGACGATCGCGCGGCAGATCGCGAGGCCGAGTCCCGTGCCGGACTTAGTGCGCGCGTCGCTGGAGTCGACCTGCTGGAAGCGTTGAAAGAGGCGATGCTGCATCTCGGGCGCGATGCCGCGACCGCGATCCTGCACGCGCACTTCAGCGCCGTTCGCATCGACGATCGCGGAGACGACGACGGTGCTGCCGCGATTCGAATACTTCACCGCGTTCGAGAGAAGGTTGAGCATCACCTGCCCAAGCCGCGTTTCATCACACGCGACGAGCGCATTCGGACAGCGCAACTCGATCGTCACGCCCTCCTGCACCGCGAACGCGCTGATGGTCTCGATCGCGCGCTCGAGCATGCGCATGAGCGGCATCGGGCGGATGTCCATCTCCATCTTCCCGCGCTCGAGCTTTTCGAAATCGAGGATGTCGTTGATGAGCGCGATGAGGCGCACGGAGTTGCGTTCCGCGACGGCGACCATCTGCCGCGCCTCGTCATTCAACTCGCCCATGACGCCGGATGCGAGCAGGCCGAGGGAGCCGCGAATCGAGGTGAGCGGCGTGCGCAGTTCGTGACTCACGGTCGAGACGAAGTCCTGCTTCATGCGCTCGACTTCCTGACGTTGCGAGAGGTCGAGGATGTGCGCGGCGAAGTGACGATGCGTGTCGCCGGGCGAGAACTCGAAGAGCGAGAGCTCGCACGGGAACGCCTCGCGATTGCGGCGCAGTCCGCGCCACTCGGTGACGCGGCCGAGCGCGCGCTCGCACAAATCGCGCAGGCACTCGTCGTCGCTCGCGTATTGCACGTCGATGAGCGTCGACACGCTCTTGCCGATGAGTTGCGGCGCGCTGTAGCCGAACATGCGCTGCGCCGCGGGGTTGACGCTCTGGATGATGCCGCGATGGTCGGACGTGATCAGGCCGCTGAGTGAATGCTCGATGATCGATCGCGTCCGCGCCTCGCTGCGCCGCAGTTCCTCCGCCGACACTTTCAAGCTCGTAATGTCGCGACCCGCCGCATAGATCAATCCCTCGGCCGCCAACGGCGCCGCGGTCCACGAGATCCACTTCGACGTGCCGTCTTTGCACGTGAAGCGATTCTCGAAGTACGACGTCTTCACGCCGCGATGCAGGCTGCTCAGCTCGTCGAGCGTGATTGCGCGATCGTCGGGATGGACGAAGTCGAGGAACGGCTGCTGCAGCAACTCGCCGACCGTGTAGCCGAGGACGGATTCGAATGCGGGATTGAGCCGCTTGAAGCGGCCGTCGAAGCTCGCGATGCAGAGCAGGTCGAGCGAGAGATCGAAGAACTGATCGAGCTCACGCTCGACTTTCGAACGTTCCGCGATCTCGCGTCGCAGCTCGAGTTGCACGATGACCTGGCGAGCGAGCGAGCGCAGCGCGGTCTGCTGCACGACCGAGAGCTCGCGCGGTTCGCGGTCGATGACGCAGAGCGCGCCGAGGTTGTGGCCGTCGGGCGTGGTGAGCTGCGCGCCGGCGTAGAAGCGAATGTCCGGCGGACCAGTGACGAGCGGGTTGTCCGCGAAGCGCGGATCGTGCCGCGCGTCGGGGACGACGAACACCCCCTGCTCCGCGATCGCGTGCGCGCAGAATGAGATGTCCTTCGACGTCTCCGGCGCATCGAGTCCACGACGCGCTTTGAACCACTGGCGCGTGCCGTCGACGAGACTGATCAGCGCGATCGGCGTTGCGCAGAAGTCCGACGCCATGCCGACGATCTCATCGAACGCCTCTTCAGGCGTCGTATGGAGGATCGAGTAACGCTCCAGTGCTTCCAGGCGCGCTCGTTCAGCGGGGATCTGCGGCGGCGGAATCATGCGACTCGCATGCATCCTGTGGCGCCGAGGTTACGGTGAGGTTACCTGCGCTCAGGCGAGTCGGTAGCCGAAGCCACGCACGGTCAGCAGAATCTCCGGATCGTCCGGATCTTTCTCGATTTTCTGGCGGATGCGCCGGATGTACACCGCGACGTTTTTGTCCGAGCCGAGCTCGTCCTCGGACCAGAGCTGATCGATCAGAAAGTCACGGCTGACTGCTTTGCCCGCGCGCGATGCGAGCAGATGCAGCAGCTGAAACTCCTTGTGCGTCAGTCCCACCGCAGTTCCATCCACGAGTGCATCCTGCAGGGAGGAATCGACGGTGAGACGTCCGGCACGAATGACGTCCTTCACGACTTCGCCGTTGTTGAGCTGATTCGCGCGACGCAGTTGCGCGCGGATGCGCGCGGTCACTTCGGCAGGCTCGAACGGTTTGACGATGTAGTCGTCCGCGCCCGTTTCCAGTCCGGCCACACGATCCTCGAGCTGGCGCTTGGTGCTGAGCATCACGATGGGCATGCGATGCCGCTCGCGGATGCGGCGACACGCCGCGAGGCCGTCGCCGTCGGGAAGCACGATGTCGAGCAGGATCAGATCGAAGCCGCGGCGATTGACCTCGCCCATGGCTGCGGCGACGGTCCCGACCGTCGTCACTTCAAACCCCTCTCGTTCGAGCAGCTCGAGCAGCGTTCGCCGCATGAGCAGCTCGTCCTCGACTACGAGGATCGTTGCCATACGGATGAGAGTGTAGCGCGCGCGTCCTCTAGAATCTCGGCATGTCCCTCCCTCCCGGCACGCGGATCGGTCGCATTCGCGTCGACGCGCTGCTCGGCTCCGGCGGCATGGGTGAGGTGTATCGCGGCTGGGATGAGAAGCTCGAGCGCGCGGTGGCGCTCAAAGTCGTGCACGCGGACAAGCGATACAGCGCCGCAATTCGCGGCCGGTTTCTGCGCGAGGCGCGCGTGCTCTCGCAACTCGATCATCCGCACATCTGCCGCATCTACGACGTGCTCGAACGCGAGGACGGCGACTATCTCGTCCTCGAGCTCGTCGACGGCCAGACGTTGCGCGACCGGCTCGCGACGATCACGAAGATGCAGGCACTCGATGTGACGCTGCAGGTCGTGCGCGTGCTCGCGACGACGCACGCGCGCGGCATCGTGCATCGCGATCTCAAGCCGGACAACATCATGCTCACGCCGTCCGGCAACGTGAAGGTGCTGGACTTCGGCCTCGCGCGTCCGGTCGGTCCCGAGCAGCAGGCGAATCCGCTCACCGAAGCCGAGATCATCGCCGACGACTACGAAAAAACCGCCGTCCTCGGTCGCCCCGTCTCGACCACCGCAACCGGCGAGACGCGCACGTCCGCGGGCAGTCTCGTCGGCACGCTGCACTACATGTCGCCCGAGCAGGCGCGCGGTCTCGCGCTGAACGAAGCGAGCGACATCTACTCCCTCGGCATCGTGCTGCACGAATTGCTCACGCGCGACCGCACGATTTACGGCAGCCCCGAAGGCGTGAACGATCTGCTGATGCGCGTGCGTCGCGCGGAGACGGACCTCACGACGATTCGAGATCGCTCGCTTGCGGCGCTGCTGAAGCGCATGCTCGCGCCGTATCCCGCGGATCGTCCGACCGCCGAGGACGTCGCGCGCGAGCTCGAGCGCATTCGCGACCGTCCGGCGCGCGTGCGGCGTCGCGTCATCGGCAGCGTCGCGATCCTGCTCGCGCTGGTCGTCATCGGCTGCGTCGTCTTCGCGACGCGCAGGCTCGGCACGACGCATTCGCTGTTCGCGAACAAGACGAGCGGCCGCATCGCGATCCTCCCCTTCCGCAACGAAACCGGCGACGCGTCGCTGCGCTGGATCGAGCGTGGCCTCGCGGACTTCGTCACAGAGGGCATGCAGCGCGGGCGCGGCGCGGATGTGATTTCGGCGGAGGATGTGTTGCGCGCGACGAAGAACCTGCGCACCGGCGCAACAATCTCCGAGTCGCAACGTCGCGCGTTGCTTGCGGCAGTCGGTGCGGACGTGCTCATCGCGCCGACCGTCGTGAGCGACGACGGCAAGTACACGATCCGGTACGCGGCGCTCACGGCGGATCGCGCGGAAGAACCACGCGAGGCGACGTCGACGGTGTTGATGGAAGCGGCGAAGCAGATGACCGTCGCGCTCGTGCAGCGCATCGATCCCGCGGCGACCGCGACGTCGGTGCGATCGCGCTACTCGCTCGACAACATGGCGAACATGCTTTACGCGATGGGCGTCGAGGAGCTGCGCACACGCGGCCCGCTCGTCGCGTCGCACTACTTCACGTTGTGCGTCGATCGCGATCCGGCGTTTCTCGCGGCGCAGATGCAGCTCGCGGATTGCCTCAAGGCGATGGCGGAGAATCAGCGCGCCGATCAGCTGCTCACCGAGGCGCTCGCGCAGTCGCGACGCCGCAACGATCGCGAGATGATCGCGCGGGCGTTACTGCAACGCGCGCGCTGGACGATCGACGACGGCGCGTACAAGGTGGGACAAGCCAGTAGCGCGGAGGCGCTCGTGCTCGCGCGCGCGCTCGGCGATCGCGAGTTGGAGTCGGCCGCGCACGGCGCGCTGGCTCGCGCGGTGTGGCGTCAGGGCGATCTCGACACCGCGAAGTCGCATCTGTCGGAGAGCCTGCGCATCGCGAAGGAAACTGGCAACCAGCAGTTGCAGGCGCAGGTGCACAACGACCTCGGCGTGCTCGCCTCCTCCGCGAATCAACTCGCCGAGTCGATCGCGCAGTACAACGCCTCTCTCGTGATCGGGGAACGCATCAACGATCGCTATCTGCTCACGACGATCTACGGCAATCTCGCGACGGGCGAAGGCGACAGCGGAAACTTCGCGCGCGCTGAGGAGCTGACGCGGCGGCAACTCGTCCTCACGCGTGAGATTCGCGACACCGCGACGGAGATCTACGCGCTCGCGAATCTCGGCCTGTGGCTATGGGCGCAGGGCAAGGAAGCGGAGGCGGTGAAGACGACGGTGGAAGCCGCGGAGGTCGCAGCGCGCGTCGGGAATCCGCGCGTCGAAGGGATCATCCTCTCGAACCTCGGCACCGCCCACGCGAAGCTCGGACAGCTCGCCGCCGCCAATCGCTACAACGCGCTCGCCGCGCAGAAAGTCAAAGGCCTCGGCGATCCCGAAGTCGAGCGCGATTTGCATCTTGCGATCGCGTACACGCGCATTCGCGAAGGACGTCTCGACGACGCGGCACGCGAGCTGGATCTCGCGGAGAGCTGGCGCCCCAACGGACGCACGCGACTTCTGCGCGGCCGCCTTGCCTACGCACGCGGCGAGTACGAGCGCGCGTTCGACCTCGCGACGAGCGCGAAAGGCACTGGCGATCCGTGGCTCATCCAGAATGAGCAGATGTTGCGCGCGTTCGAGGAGAGCGCACGCACGAAGAAGCCGGCGACGCTCACGTTCGAGGGAGTGGTGCAGCGATGAATCTCGAATCCGCAGCAACATGGAGCGCGTGGCGCGCCGAAAACTCCGACACGCGCCCGACGATCATCGAGGAAGACTTCACCGGCCGCGACTTTCGCGGCTACGACTTCAGCGGCGTGAGCTTCCTGCGCGTGATCCTCACCGGCGCCGATCTTCGTGGTGCGAACTGCTACGGTGCGCTGTTCGCGGAGTCGCGATTGATCAACTGCGATCTTCGCGAGACGCGGCTCGACGCGTGTGGTTTCTTCAACGCGTATCTGTGGGATGCGAACTTCGCGGGTGTCGATCTCACGCACACCAACTTCAGCGATGCCGATTGTCACAAGGCCGACTTCAGCGGCGCGAATCTCGCCGGCGCAAACCTGCAGCGCGCAATCCTCGTCGACGCGAAGTTCGTGAAGTCGAATCTGCGCGGCACCGATCTCACCAGTGCGACGTTGCACATGGCCGATCTCTCCGGCGCCGATTGCACGGGCGCGAACTTTTCGGCGTCGCAACTGATCCTTGCCACCGCGCGCGGCACGGACTTTACGAATGCGTCGCTCGAAATGAGTGCGCTCGTGAACGCGGACCTCACCGGGGCGACGCTCGTCGGCACGAAAGTCTTCGGCTTGTCCGCGTGGAACGTCGAGCTCGCGGACGCGACGCAGCAGGACATCGTCATCACGACGCCGAGCGATCCGCCGATCACGTGCGACGACATCGAGATCGCGCAGTTCATCTACCTGCTCATCGAGAACAAGAAGATCCGCAAGGTCATCGACGGCGTGACGTCGAAGATGGTGCTGATCCTCGGGCGCTTCATCGAAGAGCGCAAAGCCGTGCTCGATGCGATTCGCGACGCGCTGCGCACGATGAACTTCACGCCGGTGATCTTCGACTTCGAGAAACCGGCCAGCAAGGACATCACCGGGACGATCGAGACGCTCGCGCGGATGTCGCGCTTCATCATCGCGGACCTCACGCATCCGAGCAGCATTCCGCACGAGCTGGCGACGATCGTCCCGCATCTGCGCACGACGCCGATCGTGC
Organism: Thermoanaerobaculia bacterium; assembly: GCA_036383875.1. Taxonomy (GTDB): domain Bacteria; phylum Acidobacteriota; class Thermoanaerobaculia; order Gp7-AA8; family Gp7-AA8; genus QHVT01. Next base: position 34,235 of record DASVNL010000056.1, on the reverse strand, counting down.
CGATTCAGCTCGAAGGGACGGCGCCGTACGCGATGTTCGAGGACTGGGCGGCGTCGTATCGCTGGGTGCTCGAGAGGAAGACGTATGTCGATACGCCTTCCCTCATCGAAGCGCTGCCGGCGATCATCGCGCCGGCCACGAACTGGCGACGGTCAACTACTTGACCGCCGCCACGTCCGACGTCTTCACCAGCGCGTTCAGCGCGGGCAGATCGGTCTCGAAAATCGTCTTCAGTTGCGCGAGCTGCGCGTCGATCTTCTCGACGAGCTGCGCGTAGACCGCGCGCTGCTGCGCGGTCGGCGCGAAGTCGCCGGCGCCGACGGAGTCCGCGAGTGACGCGAGCTTGTCGTTCAGGCGAATCGGGAAGTTGAGCGGATCCTGCGAGCTGCGATTCTTCGTCTGATACAGCGCTTCCTCGACCGCGGTCATCTTCTTGTCGAGCTCCTTCGCCGCGTCGATGATCGGCTTCGCGTCTTTACCGACGCGCGTGCGAAGGTCGGTGAGCTGCTTCCGCACTTCGCGGATGCGCTCGATCTGCTCGTGCACTTCGGAGAGTTTCTTGTTCGCGCCGAGAAGCAGATCGAATTGCGCCTGGAGGTCGGCTTGCGACGACGTCGTGCGCGGATCCTGCTTCAGCGTCGCGGTCGTCGTGAGCGGTGCGTCGTCACCGACGGTGAGTCGGACGGTATACGTGCCGGGCACGGTGCGCGGTCCATCTGTCCCACCACCCCACAGCACCAGTCCCTCGAACTTCTTCGCCTCGGCGTATCGAAGGTTCCACGCAAAGCGATTGAAGCCCGGACGCGAGTCCGGCAGTTTGTTCTTCTCTTTTTCTTTCTCCGCCTTCGGATCCTTCTCCGGCTCGGCCTCTTGTTTTTCGGCGGCGCCGCCTTCGCTCTTGATTCCGATCTTCTTCTCCGGCTCCGCGGGCGGCGCTTCCTTCATCGGATCTTTGTACTCGCGCGCTTTCTCCGGCTCCGTCGGCGGCTTCACTTCGCCTTCGAGCTCGCGAATCACCGTGCCGTCCGCGCCGACGAATGCGAGCTTCACCTTCGTGCCGTTCTTGATGTCGGTCGGCAGCCAGTAGTTCACGACGATGCCCTGCGGCGGGTTCTTGCCCATGTTGCGCGGCGTGCGCTCGGGCACGTAGCCGCCGGTGCGCCACGCCGGTCGCGGCGCGAAGAGGAACGGCTTGTTCGCCACCGCGGTGTTGATCTGCTGCAGCGGCGTGATGTCGTCGAGCACCCAGAACGAGCGGCCCTGCGTTGCGGCGATGAGATCGTCGTCGCGCAGCGTGAGGTCGGTAATCGGGACGATCGGCAGGTTGAGCTGCAGCGACTGCCAGTTCGCGCCGTCGTCGAACGACACGTACATCCCGCGCTCCGTGCCCGCGTACAGCAGTCCCTTGCGACGCTTGTCGCTGCGCACGACGCGCGTGAAGTGATCGTTCGCGATGCCGCTCACGATCTTCGTCCACGTCGCGCCGTAGTCGGTGGTCTTGAAGAGATACGGGCGGAAGTCGTCGGACTTGTAGCTCGTCCCCGCGACGTATGCCGCGCCTTTGTCGAACGGCGACGGATCGATGCTGTTGATCATGATCCAGTCGGGGATCGTCTTCGTCGTGACGTTCTTCCACGACTTGCCCGCGTCGCGCGAAACGTGCACGAGTCCGTCGTCCGATCCGGTCCAGAGCACACCCGGCTCGAGTGCGGACTCCGCGACGGCGAAGATCGTCCCGTAGTACTCGACGCTCGTGTTGTCTTTCGTGATCGGACCGCCCGACGGTCCCATCTTCGACTTGTCGTTGCGCGTGAGATCGTCGCTGATGCGCTCCCAGCTCGAGCCGCCGTTCGTCGAGCGCCAGAGGTGTTGCGATGCGGCGTACATCGTGTTCGCGTCGTGCGGCGAGAAGAGCAGCGGGAAGTTCCACTGGAAGCGCTCCGTCGCCCCTTCCGCGCCGTGGCCCATCGGATTGTCCGGCCACGGATTCACATCGCGGAACTGCTCGGTGCGATGGTTGTACATCGTGAGATAGCCGCCGTACGAGCCGCCGAAGACGACGTCGGGATCGTCGGGCTTCGCGACGATGTGACCGCTCTCGCCGCCCGCGGTTTCTTCCCAGTCATCTTCCGAGATGCCACCGCCCGAAGCGCGATGTCGGATGCGGACGGCGCTGTTGTCTTGCTGTGCGCCGAGGATGCGGTAGGGGAAGGAGTTGTCGGTGGTGACGCGGTAGAACTGCGCGGTGGGCTGATTCCCCTGCCCTGTCCAACTGCGTCCGCCATCCGTCGACACGTTCGCGCCGCCGTCGTTCGCCTCGATCATGCGCAGCGGGTCGTCCGGCGCGATCCAGAGATCGTGGTTGTCGCCGTGCGGAGTCGAGATGGAGCTGAAGGTCTTGCCGCCGTCTTTCGATTTGTGAAAGCGGACGTTGACGACGTAGACCGTGTCCTCGTCTTTCGGATCGGCGTAGATTCGCGTGTAGTACCAGGCGCGCTGGCGCAGGTCGCGCGACTCGCTCGTGCGCTCCCACGACTCGCCGCCGTCGCGCGAACGGAACACGCCGCCGTCCGCGGCTTCGATGTTCGCGTAGAGGTTCTGCGGATTCGAGCGCGAGACCGTCACGCCGATGATGCCCAGCGGCGCTTTCGGCATGCCCTTCACCGCGCTGAGATTGCGCCACGTGTCGCCGCCGTCGGTCGATTTCCAGAGTGCGGAACCGTCGCCGCCGCTTTCGAGTGAGTACGGCGAGCGGCGCACGCGCCACGTTGATGCGTAGATCACGCGCGGGTTGACCGGATCGAGGATCAGGTCGACCGCACCCGCGTTTTCATTCGCGAAGAGAATGCGCTCCCACGTTTTGCCGCCGTCTTTCGAGCGATAGACGCCGCGCTCCTGACTCGGGCCGAAGAGATGCCCGAGGACTGCGGCGTAGACGAGATCGGGATTGCGTGGATGGATGCGTACGCGCGGGATGTGTCGCGAGTCTTTGAGTCCCGCGCTCGTCCACGTTTTTCCGGCGTCGAGCGACTTCCACATTCCGTCGCCGTGCGACACGTTGCCGCGCACCGTCTTCTCGCCGCCACCCACGTAGACGACATTGGGATCGGACTCCGCGACTGCGACTGCGCCGATCGAGCCGCCGAAGAATCCGTCGGACACCGGCATCCACGATTCGCCGCCGTCGATCGTCTTCCACACGCCGCCGCCGACGGAGCCGAAGTAGTACGTGTTCGGCTGCGACGGCACGCCTTCCACCGCGGCCGAACGTCCGCCGCGATACGGCCCGACTTCGCGCCACTGCAGCGATTTGAATTGCGCGGGATCAAATGATGCGGCGAAGGAGGGAACTGCGAGAAGGACGACGAGCGAGAGAAAGGCAAGTGCTCTGCGCGACATGGTCGCGAATGATACGGCGAAAAAACGAGGGCGGTCCGTCTGTGGGACCGCCCTCGCCACCGGCGACTGGATGGGTGTGGGGATGAGGGCCGCCGGTATGTTCGATGTCAGTTCACTCAGGGCACGGGCTCGACTCCGTTCTCGAAGACCACGTTCGCGCTGACGATGTTCGACCACGGACTCGGAACGCCGACGGAGCCGACGCCGTACATCGTGCGAACGCGGTAGTAGTACTTGCCGGTGACGACGCCCAGGCGTGTGTACGACGGCGTGTTCGACGTCCCGACGTCCGTCCAGTTCGCGCCGTCGATGCGGATGTCGTCGACGTACCAGCCCAGCGGCGTCGAGGCGGCGCGATTCTCCGGTCCCGCGATCATGCGGAAGCGCAGTTGAATCGTCTGGCCTGCGTACGCTGAGAGGTCGACGACGTGCGACGTCAGCGATTCGGTTGCGAATGCAACGGCCGCATCAGGCGCGAGCTCGGAGCGCGCGCTTTCGTAGACCGGCTTCCAGGTCGAGCCGTCGTCAGAGACTTCGACCGCAACGCGATCGTCGCCTTCGTTGACGTGCCAGTCGGAGAACGTCAGCGATGCGCTGCCGCCCGCGGGCACGACGACCGGCTGCGCGAGCGTGAGGCTCGTCGAGACGTCGAGCGCGTTCTCATCGACACGGCCCCAGAACGAATACGTGCCGGACGCTTTCTTCAGTTGCGAGACTTCCCATGCGTGCGCGCCGCTGCCGGAGACCGCGGTCGTCCACGCGCCGAGTCCATTCTCCGCGTCGTCGTTGACGAACGTCGTCAGCAGCGTCGCTTCCTGCACTTCATCGGGACCGCTCGCGCCGGTGGGACGATCCCACTCCAGCTCGACGGCGCCGTCCGTGTCCGGATCCTCTGACCCGCGACGGAGTCGCAGCACCGGTGCGGCGTTCACGAAGTTGCAATCGGGTTCGACGTTCGCGATGACTGTCGCCGTCGCGTTCGTGGTCACGCCGTTGTTCGAGAGTCCGGTGAGCGACGTGACCGTGAGTCGCAGTCCGTTCGGCAGCTTCCACGTTTCGGCGTCGGAGGGCACGTAGTTGTCGACGTGCGTGCAACCGTTGAATTCGTTGTCGCCGGGCGTGGTCGTGAATGCCGCGTCGTCGAGGTTCGGCGTCTCGTTGCCAGGCTGCGGCTGCGAGTCGACGACCGTCTGCGCGGGCACCCCGTCCGCGCCCGTGTTGCCGTAGCCGTGATTCTCGTCGGTGTACATCACCGCGACGCCCGGCGCCCACGTCGGCTCACCGCGCTCGCTCTGCCCCTTGCCGTCTTTGTCCCAGCTCACGCGATCGCGCACTTCGATGTAGTACGCGTGATCCGCGTCGAGACCGTCGGCGGAACTGATGCGCGAGAAGCCGTTCGGGAAGAGCCGCGTGTGCTCGTCGGTCTCGAAGTCGCTGCGATACAGCTCGCGCGAGTCGGCGGTGACGGCGATGTCGTCGATGAACCAGCCGCGCTTCACGGCCGCGGGATCGGTGGAGTAGGCGAATCGCAGGATGAGGCTCTTGCCTTTGAACTCGGTGAGGTCGAACTCGTCGTCGATCCACTGCGGCGTCGCGTACGTGCCGAGGTGGCGATCGGTGTTGGTGAGCGCATTGGCGGAGCCGGAGACGCCGGTGATGCCGTTCGCGTACTGCGAGTAGCACGTCGCGTTGTTCGGATTCCAGTTGCTGAGCGTCGTCCCATTCTTCGATGGCAGCGACTTCCACGTGCGGCCACCATCAGTCGACGCGAGGACGAACGCGAAGTCCCAGTCCCATTCGATTTCGTACAGCGACTTGAACTTCAGTGCGATCGCCGATGCGCTCGCGTTCTGTTCGAGCTCGGGGAGAAACACATCGAGCGTATGGCCCGGGCAGCCGAAGTCGTTGCCGGCCCCGGAGTGCCACGCGCGTTCGCCGGACGGCACGCTGTCGATGAGTTGAATTTTCGGAAGCTGCACGCGCAGCGCGTCGGCGTTGTGAATCCCCTCGCCCGTCAGCGTGTACGGCGTGCCGTCGGGACGCTTCCAGGTGATCGTGCCGGTATCTTTCTTCGACTCGCGAAGCGTGTACGCCCCGTCTTCGACGTCGACGGGAACGATCCAGCCGAGGTCCTGACGGGAGAAGATGGTCATGAACTGCGCGTGGTCGGAGCCCATGAGCTCCCACGAGCCCATCGTCTCGCGCGTGCCCGTCGAATAGAAATCGGGCAGACCGAGGGAGTGGCCGTATTCGTGTGCGATGACGGACATCGCCTCGACGGCCGACTCAGGATTGACGTTGTACGGTCCGACCTTCACGTAGACCGGCAGGCCGGTGTTCGCGGTGGTCATCTCTTTGCGCGTCGCGTTCGTCCAGAACATCGCCGCGCCTTCGTGATTGCGGAGCTGATCGTTCGAAACGTAGCCGGCTTCGCCGTCCGCGTCGGTGAAGTAATAACGAAGGTCGGACTTGTGCGGCCAGACGTTATTGAGTCCGGTCACGCTCGTGCTGCCGTTGCCGCCGTCGCCGGCGAACATCAGGTTGAAGAAATCGACGACGCCGTCTTTGTCGGTGTCGAAGTCGTTGTAGTCGAGATCGGGATCGGCGAGCGACGCCGCGTCGTAGACGATCTTGCCGGTCGGACCGCAGGCATCATCGACACCGAAGAGCAGTCCCTGTCCGGTGAGTGCGCCGGCGAGTGCGTGGCCCGTTTTGTCCGCACCGTAGTAGCCCTGCGTACCGGGCAGCACGTACCAGCCGTTCTCGATGCGGTTCATGTAGAGCGGCGTGCCCTTGACCGCGGCGAGCGTCGCGCCGGTGCAGACGCCGGACGGCGTGAGTGTCGAGAATTTGTGGTTGTAGAGCGGATCGAACGTCGCGTTCGCGGTGCCGACTTTCGGACGGACGCTGCCGGCCGGCGAGAGCTGGCCGAACGACATGTCGTTGTAGAGCTGCCAGAGACTCTTGCCCGACGTGCGCGAGTTCACGGCGGCGTCGAGCGCGGCGGCGGTGTGATTTCCCGTGCATTCGGGATACGGCGCGCCGGGTCCGGTGCAGCGTTTGATGTCCTGGTACTGAACCATCACGACGGGGAACGGCCGCTCGCCGTAGCGCGCGGTCGAGAGTGTCGTGACTTTCGGGCCGGTGGTTTTCGCGATGGCGCCGTTCTGCGGGATCCCGGAGATGCTGGCGACCTTCGCCGACGCGGAGAGGTTTTTCCAGATGATCTCCGGATCCTCCGCGAGCGTCGCGGCGCGGGCTCGCACGAGGATGCGGCCGGTGCCGTTCGGCGTCAGGACTTTGATGTTGAACACGAGCGGCGAGGCGGTCGTGCCGTTTCCGGAGTTCGCCGGCGGAATGGCGCTGACGAAGATCGCGGACGGTGGCAGCGTCACGTGGACGGCGACGTTCGCCGCGCCGGTCGCGCCTCCCGAAACCTCGACGATGAATGGATACGTCTCCCCCGGTTTCACCCAGCCGTAGGCCGAATTGAACTTCGCGGAAACGGTCACCTGAGCCGCCGCACTGCCCGTCAAGAACAGCGCGAATCCCAACACGAGCAAGGACTTACCCCGCAAGTACGACGTCATGCTGCACCTCATCCCCTCTCAAGATTGTTAGGCGGTAGTGTCACTACCACCGGACGCTCGTGAGAAATCAGGAAGTGTGCCAACGTTGTGCGGGAATCCTGACGCGACGCGGGAAGGATCTCCTGTGCCCCAGCGAGAGCCTCTCCTCGCAGCCTGAATCACGGCCCTCGCTGTGGGACAGGAGATCCTGCGGCTTTCGCCTCAGGATTCACCTTGCGCGAGACGCCAGAAACCGCTCCCTCGCCTTCTCGGCCTCGACCTCGCGGTCCTTCGGCTCCGCGGTCGTGACGAGCGAGTCGATCAGCTTCCGCGCGATCGCGGAGATGTCCTCGACGGCCTGGTCGAACACTTCCTCGTTCGCCTTCGACGGTTTCGTGAAGCCGGCGAGCTTGCGGACGAACTGCAGCGAGGCGTCGCGAACCTCCGCGTCCGTGGCGGGCGGCTCGAAGTTGAAAAGTGTCTTGATGTTCCGGCACATGCGTAGAGTGTAGCGAAATGATCCTGATCGCCCTCGCCGCGCTGACCACGATCGTCGTGATGACCATCGTCTGGATCATCAGCGTGCGACTCACGAACGCGGGCATCGTCGACGTCGCGTGGTCCGCGATGTTCACGCTCCTCGCGTGGCTCTACGCGATCGGCTCGGACGGCTGGATCGTGCGACGCGTGTTCGCCGCGTCACTGATGACGTTCTGGAGTCTGCGACTCGCATCGCATCTCTGGAAACGCGTCGTCGGACACATCGAGAAGGAAGACGTGCGCTACGCGGCGTTGCGCGAAAAATGGGGCGCGCGTGCGAACACGAAGATGCTGTTCTTCTTCTGGTTTCAGGGCGCGACGAATGTCGTGCTCGCGGTGCCGGTGCTCCTCGCCTCGCGCAATGCGACGCCGCGACTCCATCCGCTCGAGCTCGCGGGCGCCGCGCTGTTCGTCATCGCCGTGATCGGCGAGTCGATCGCGGACGCGCAACTGCGCCGCTTCCGCGCCGATCCCGCGAATCACGGCAAGGTGATGGATCGCGGGCTGTGGCACTACTCGCGACATCCGAACTATTTCTTCGAGTGGCTGGTCTGGATCGCGTGGCTGATTTTCGCGTGCGCGAGTCCGTACGGCTGGATCGCCGCATACTGTCCGCTGCTGATGCTCTGGTTCCTCTACAAAGTGACGGGGATTCCCGCAACGGAAGCGCAGTCGCTGAAGTCGAAGGGCGATGCATATCGCCGCTACCAACAAACCACCAGCGCATTCATCCCCTGGATTCCGAAACCATGAAGGCGAATCTGAAGCCGTGCCCGAAAACACCGAACTGCGTGTCGACTGAAGCGACGGACAAGACGCATGCGATCGCGCCGTTTGCGTACAAAGGCACGAGTGCCGAGGCGATGCGGCGGTTGCTGGATGTGCTGAAGAAGATGCCGCGGACGAAGATCGTCGAGGCGGATTCGAACGCGATTCGCGCCGAGTTCCGCACTGCGCTCTTCGGCTTCGTCGACGACGGCATCTTCGTCGCGGACGACGCCACGAAGTCGATCCGCTTCCGCTCCGCATCCCGCGTCGGCCGCTCCGACCTCGGCGTAAATCGCAAACGCATGGAGGCGATTCGCGCCGCGCTCGCGAAGTCGTCGTAACGGCGTTCACATCTCCGCCATCACTCCGCGACCGAACCCGCACGCGTCGTACGCAACAACACGGCCGTTCGCGCATTCATACATGCATGAACATCGCGATCGCCGTTCTCCTCGTTCTGCAGTTGAGCGCCACGCGTGCCGAATGCGATCTGACGCGGCGCCAGATGATGCCGATCTTCTCCGATCTCTACGAAGCCTCGCACACCGCGGCGAAGGACACGGAGCGCGCGCTGTTCCTCACGCGCGACGACGCCGGCAACCTCGATTACAAACTCTGGCCCGCAACGCAGCAGCGCCGCAAAGCCAGCTACCGCGGCCCCGTCCCGCCCAACACCGTCGCCATCGCGCACACCCACCCGCACGGCATGCCCAAGCCCTCGCAACACGACATCAACGAGGCCGCCCGCACCGGCCTCCCGATCTACGTGATCACGCGCACGTCAATCGCCCGCGTCGATCCCGATCGCACGACGAAGGAGTTGGTGAGGCGGGATTGGGTGGGTGGCGACGTCGCGACCGAGGCGTGTGAGATGTGGGGATGATTCAGTTGGCGGTTGGCGGTTGGCAGTTAGAAGCGAAGCCGTGGTGGTTGGGGGCCTCCCGCCAACCGCCAACTGCCAACCGCCAAACATCCAACCCATTCCATTTCGGTAACGCGCGCGACCCCGCCCCGCATTACCATCCCCCCGTGAAAAAACAGCTCACCGCCTTCACTGCAATCGCGTGTTTGATGTTCGCCGGCGCGGGGGTCGCGCAGGACAAGAAAAAAACCGCCGACACGAAGAGCGAGAAGAAGTACGACGCGTCGACGTTCGCGGGACTGGAACTGCGCAACATCGGGCCGGGGCTCGTGTCGGGGCGCGTGATCGACATTGCCGTCGATCCGAAGAATCACAGCACGTGGTTCGTTGCCATCGCGTCGGGCGGAATCTGGAAGACCGTCAACGCCGGCACGACCTTCGAGCCGATCTTCGACGGTGAAGCGTCGTACTCGATCGGCTGCGTGACCATCGATCCGAACGACTCGCACGTCATCTGGGCGGGCAGCGGCGAGAACAACAGCCAGCGCTCCGTCGCGTGGGGTGACGGCGTCTACAAGTCCGTCGACGGCGGCAAGTCGTGGAAGAACGTCGGACTCAAAAACTCCGAGCACATCGGCAAGATCCTCGTCGATCCGCGCGACTCGAACGTCGTCTACGTCGCCGCGCAGGGACCGCTCTGGAATCCGGGCGGCGATCGCGGGCTGTACAAGACGACCGACGGCGGCAAGACCTGGAAGCCGTCGCTCACCATCAGCGAGAACACCGGCGTCACCGACGTCGTAATGGATCCGTCGAACTCCAACATCCTCTACGCGGCCGCGTATCAGCGCCGCCGTCACGTCTACACGCTCATCAACGGCGGCCCCGAGTCGGCGCTGTACAAATCGACCGACGCCGGCGCGACGTGGAACAAGCTCACCAGCGGTCTCCCGAAAGAGCACATCGGCCGCATCGGACTCGCAGTCACACCGCTCGCACCGAAGACCGTCTACGCCGTCATCGAGGCGGCGCGCAAAACGGGCGGCTTCTTCCGCTCCACCGACGCCGGCGCGACGTTCGAGAAGATGAGCAGCTACGTCCCGGGCGGTCCGCAGTACTACAACGAGCTGTTCGTCGATCCGAACGACGCCGATCGCATCTACTCGATGGACGTCTACTCGCGCGTCTCCGACGATGCGGGCAAGACGTTCCGCAAGATCGACGAGAAGTTCAAGCACGTCGACTCGCACGCGATGTGGATCGATCCGAACGACTCGAAGCACTTCATGATCGGCTGCGACGGCGGCCTCTATGAAACGTTCGACGGGTCGAAGACGTGGGACTTCAAGGAGAACCTGCCGGTCACGCAGTTCTATCGCATCAGCGCGGACGACGCGCTCCCCTACTACCACGTCTATGGCGGCACGCAGGACAACTTCTCCCTCGGCGGTCCGCATCGCACGCCCACCGCGCACGGCATCGCCAACAGCGACTGGTACATCACCCTCGGCGGCGACGGCTTCCGCTCCATCCCCGATCCGAAAGACTCCAACATCATCTACGCCGAATCGCAGAACGGCGGCCTGGCGCGCTTCGACAAACGCACCGGCGAGGCGCTCGACATCCAGCCGCAGCCGACCGGCTCGATGGATCCGCTGCGCATGAACTGGGACTCGGCGCTCATCGTCAGTCCGCACAACAACACGCGTCTCTACTTCGGCGCGCAGTACCTCTTCCGCAGCGATGACCGCGGCGATACATGGACTCCCATCAGTTCCGACCTCACCCGACACATCAATCGCAACACGCTGCCGGTCATGGGTCGCGTCTGGGGCATCGAGTCCGTCGCGAAGAACACGTCGACGTCGTACTACGGCAACATCGTCTCGCTGGCCGAGTCGCCGCTCGTCGAGGGACTGATCTACGTCGGCACCGATGACGGCCTCATTCAGGTCACCGAAGACGGCGGCAAGAACTGGCGCAAAGTCGAGAAGTTCCCCGGCGTCCCCGACCTCACGTACGTCTCGCGACTCGAAGCGTCGCAGCACGACGCGAACACCGTCTACGCCGCATTCGACAATCACAAGACCGGCGACTTCAAACCGTACGTGCTGAAGTCCACCGATCGCGGCGCGACGTGGAAGTCGATCACCGCGGACCTGCCGGTGCGCGGCACGACGTACGCGATCGCCGAAGACTTCGTCGACCCGAAACTGCTCTTCGTCGGAACCGAGTTCGGTCTGTACTTCACGCAGAACGGCGGCGGGAACTGGATTCAACTCACCGGCGGGATGCCGACGATCGCGGTGCGCGACCTTTGGATTCAGAAGCGCCGCAACGATCTCGTCGTCGGCACGTTCGGCCGCGGGATTCTCATCCTCGATGACTATCGCGCGCTGCGCACGATGAACGCCGCAAGCGCGAAGGCCGAAGCCACGGTCTTCCCGACGCGCGACGCCGAGCTGTACGTCGAGAAGACGCCGCTCGGACTGCCAGGCAAATCGTTCCAGGGAGACACGTACTTCACCGCACCGAACCCGCCGTTCGGCGCCGTCTTCACCTACTACCTCGGCAATGACTTCAAGAGCCTGCGCAAACAGCGGCAGGAAGCGGAGTCGAAGATCGAGAAAGACGGCGGCAACGAGCCGATCCCCTATCCGACGCCGGAGCAGATTCGCGCGGAGCAGCGCGAGCTCGATCCCTCCGTCGTGCTCATTGTGTCCGACGACGACGGCAACGTGATTCGCCGCGTCAGCGCGCCTGCAAGCGCGGGCTTCCATCGCGTCGCGTGGGACTTGCGCTATCCGCCGCCGTCGCCGATTTCGCTCGAGGCGCCGGAAGCCGATCCGTTCTCGCCGCCGCCTGCCGGACCGCTGGTCGTGCCGGGCACGTACAGCGCGCGACTCGTGAAGCGCATCGACGGCGTCGAGACGCCGATCGCCGACGCGCAGACCTTCAACGTCGTCCCGCTGTACCTCTCCACGATGTCGGAGAAAGACCGCCAGGACGTCCTCGCGTTCCAGCGTCGCGCGTCGCGGTTGCAGAAAGCGATCATGGGCGCCGCGCGCGCGAACGACGATGCGCTCACGCGCGTCACGTACCTCCGCAAAGCAATCGATGAAACCGAAGGCGTCGACGCGCGACTCGTCTCGCGTTTGAATGCGGTCGAGAACACGCTCAAGGACATCGACGCCACGCTGAACGGCGATCCGATTGCGCGTGCGCAGGTCGAGCCGGGCGCGCCTGCGCTCGTCGATCGCGTGACGACCGCGGTGAATGGACTCGGCACGACGCAGCCGCCGACGAACACGCATCGCGAGTCGCTCAGCATCGCCGAGCGTGACTTCGTGCCGCTGCTCGCGCGACTGCGTCAGGCCGTCGAAGTCGAGCTCGCGGCGATCGAGAAGGAGCTCAACGCAGCCGGCGCGCCGTGGACGCCGGGGCGCATCCCCGATTGGAAATGACCGATTCGTGACCGCGATCGCGACGAACCCCGCGTAGCCTTGCGCTTGCAATGCTTCGCCGGACGTTCGTCGCGATCGCGTTCTTCGCGCTCTCCTGCGCGCCGAATCTCGATCAACGGCTGACGTCCGAGGTCGATCGACTCGATGCGAAGTTGAAGTCGGTCGAAGCCGCGAAACTCCCCGACGAACTGCAGGCCATCCCGAAAGGACATCGCGCGCGACTCGCATCCGCGCGCGCCGCGACGTCGAGCGAGCAGCGGCTCGTGCGAATGCGCGAGGCGTTCATCGGCATCGAGCTCCTCGCGATGCTGCAACGCGAGAAACGCGCGAGCGAAGACTTCGCCGCGTTGCAAACGCTGTGGACGAAAGAGCGCGCGCGATTCGAGGCGAATCCGCCGGACGTGCGCGGCTCGCTGCTGCGTCGCGCGATGATGCAGAACGCGACGAATCGCGCGCAGAAGTTGTTCCGTGCGAGCCTGCCGTACGGCAAAACGTCCGCGCCGATGTCGGGCTTGTTCTACTTCGCGGAAGCCGAAGGGAACCTGCGATTCCGCGACTTCCTCGCGACGTTGCCCGCCGACGCCGGCTCGCGTGACGTGCCGCGTGCCGAGGTTGTTCGGAGCGAGCTCGAAGCACGCGAGCGGGAGACGTCGGCGAAGTTCGCGTCCGATCCGAGCGGACGCACGAGCATCCGCGCAAGCGCGAAGTTGAAAGAAGCACGCGAACTGTTCGAGCGCGGATATCTCGAAGGCGCCGCACTCGCACTCGTCGAAGTGAATGCGACCGAGGACGCGATCCCGGCGGCACTCACACAACTCGCGCAACGTCGCAACGCTGCGCCGTCACGCGCGCCGAAGCCGCAGCTCGTCACGGTCACGCTCGTCCGCTGGCCGTACACGTGAAGCCTTTCCGATCCGGCAAGTTTGCTGGCGAAGGAAATCGTTGCGAAGTACGGCGATCGTGCGCGCTTCGCCGTCCAGGACCTCGGCGCGTCGCCGCTCGCCGATCGCTTCGGCGTCGACAAGTACCCGGCGATCTTCGTCGATGACGCGCTCGTCGCGCGGCCCGAAGACTTCTACGCGTGGGGCGGTCCCGAGACCGGCAAGTACATCCCGTGGAAAGACGTCGCCAATCGCCGGCGCTTTCAGGCCGACCTTCAGCGTCTCATCGATCTCCGCCTCGCGGGACACGCGCTGCCATCGTTGACCATCACGAAGAACGCGCAGCACCGCGCTCTCCCCGACATCGCACTCACCGACCTGCAGGGCCGCAAGTTCACGTTTCAACAATTGCGAGGCAAGCCCGTGCTCGTCGAGTTCTGGGCGACGTGGTGCCCGCCGTGTCTCCACACACTCGAGTGGATGAAGCAGATGGATCCGAACGCCGTGACGCTCGTCGGCATCGCCATCGAATCCGATCGCAAAGACGTCGACGCCGTCCTCGCGAAAATTCGACCACCGGGCCGCTACGTCGAAGGCACGCAGCCGATCCGCGATGCGTTCGACGGTCCGCCCGCCGTGCCGACGCTCATCCTCGCTGACGCGAACGGCAACGTCGTCCGCACGATCTACGGCGCGCAACCGGGACTGCACAAAGAGATCGCGAAGGAGCTCGCCAAACTGCGCTGATAGCATGGCTCTCGTGCACGACCGGCTGACACGCTTTCTCACGCAGCTCATCAGCGAGACGTCCGGACTGTCCCTCGACGACACGCTCATGCTCGCGCATGGGTCGCCGCAGCTGGCCAACGAGCCCGATCTGGCGAACGCGCTCCGCGAGTTCCACTCGCTGATCGGCCAGTTCCGCGTGAGTCAGGCGCCGATCGAGCGGTTGCTCGAACATCCCGTCTCGCACGCACTCGGCGCGTTCTTCAAAGCCTTCCCAATTCCGTTTCACGACGAGCACATTCATCTCACCGGTTCGCTCGACGCGGAGTTCATCTGGCCGCGACTCGAAGCGCTGCTCAGCGGTCCGAATTGCCAGACGTACGTGACGAAGATCAAAGAGGTGTACGGCGTCGACGCGCTGCCGATCCGCAACGCCGCCGACGTCGACCGCCTCATCCGCCTCGGCGACGAAGATCGTTTCGACCGCTACCTGCGCATCCTCTACCTCGCGAAGCTCATCCTCACCACGCGCGACGCGCATCGTGACGCCGCGTATCACATGGCCAGCCGGCTCTATCGCACGGCGAATGTCGGCTCGCTGCGACTGAAGTTCACGCTCTTCCGCGAGACCACCGACTCTGCCGAACAAATCCCCGGCATCAGCGACCTCACCGCCGAAGACGTGATCCTCGGTTTGTACGAAGGCTTCCGCGCGTTTCAGAGCGAAGTCCCCGCGTTCAAATTCATCCTCTCGCCGAGCTTCCGCAAAGAGCCCGGATTCTTCGACGCCACGCGATTCGCGACCAAGCGCGAACACTTCGACGATCAGGTGCGGCAGCTCATCGAGCTCGTAAAAAAACATCCCGAGCTCGCCGACGTCGTCACGGAGATCGACACGGTCGGCGACGAGCGCGGCTTCTATCGCAAGCGCCACTTCCAGGAACTGCGCGTCGGCATGCGCAAGCTGCAGGCATACGGCTTCCGTACGCGCAGCCACCATGGCGAGACGTGGAACACGTTGCGCCAGGGCGTGCAGGCCGTCGACAACGCCATGAACATCTGGCATGTCGAGGCCATCGAGCACGGACTCAGCCTCGGCATCAATCCGAACTTCTACTTCCACTCGCTGCTCAATCGCATCTTCGTCGAGAACGGCCGCGGCGGCGCGATCCACGAAGGCTCGCGCGAACATTCCGAGCTCGTCGACATGGACTGGTCCGGACGCGAAGAGATTCGCGACAAACTGCTGCGCGGCGATGCGCTCACGCAGACCGAGCTCACATCCGCGACGAAGACGAAGTTCCACCACGCGCGCGAAGTCGAGACGTATCAGCACGACGTGCTCAACCGGATGATCGACAAGCGACTCACGCTGGTGTCGCTCCCGTCATCGAACAAGCGACTCACCGGCGCGCTCGCGGACTACAAAGACCATCCGTTCTCGTGGTGGGAAAAGAAGGGCCTGCGCCTCGGCGTCGGCACCGACAACGACGTCACGCTCAACACGAGCTTCATCCGCGAGATGCTGATCCTCCTCTACACCGACGCGCTCGAATTGAAGATCACGAAACTCCTCATCGTGACCACCGGCGAGTCGCGGCGCTCGTATCTGAGTCATCTGCTCTGGACCATGCGCAAGGGCGCGTGAAACGTTCTTCCTGACTGTTGCACTACTGCGGCGAAGGAGTTTCTCGATGAAACGTTTCCCGCTGGCAGTGGTCTGCCTCCTCGTTGCCCTCGCTCTCGCGCCGTCGATGCTGGCGCAACTCACGAAAGTCAGTGTCAGCCGCGCGCAACTGACGCCCGTCTTCGGCACAGCGCGCGTCGCCGATCTCGACACGCCGGTCTGGACGAGCGGCACGCTTCGCTCGCGCGTCTATCGTGCCACCGCCGGTACACCGGCCGCCGGACTCTACGTCTACGAATACAGCCTCGACCTTCGCGACGTCGTCGGCGTCACCGCAATTCCGTTCATCACATCGCTCTCCCTCGACTTCGGACCCGTCAACGCGATCGACTTCAACGGCGACGCGACAGCCGAGCACCTGTTCGTCGTCTCGAAGGGTCTCGGCATCGGCAATGTCGCACCCGCGACTGCGACGAAGTCCGCGAACATCGTGACGTTCACGTTCAACCCATCCGTCGGCGGCGGCAGCGCGCCGGGCAACGGCGATCGCACATACGTGTTCGGCCTCGTCTCGAAGCACGCGCCGCGACAGATCCACGCGACCGTGCAACACAACCTCGGCGGCGCACCGCTCTCGCTGCTCGTGCAGGCGCCGGATCACCGCTAAGAGCATCCGCTGTAAACTCCGACCGTCCAAAATGCGGGTCGGTGCTTCCGCGCGGTATCTCGGCGCTGTCCTCGGGCTGTCAGCGGGTCTCGTGCTGTTCAGTCTCGCCGTGCTCTTTCTCCAACCGAGGAATGGGGTGAGCCTTGTTTATCCGGCGACGGGACTCGGCGTGGCGGTGTTGTGGGGACTCGGCTTTCGCTACTGGCCTGCCATCGTCCTCGCGCAGTTCGTCCTCAGCTACAACGCGTCGCACAACTTCTGGGTCGCGATCCTCGTCGCGTGCATCGAGCTTCTCGTCACGACGATCTTCTGCGCGGTGATGTTGAACTTCCGCGTCTCGCGTGACCTCCAACGTCTGCGCGATCTCACGCTCTTCACCACCGGCGCGATCCTCGCGCCCATCGTCGGCGGACTCGCGACCATCGCGGGCGAATACTTCTTCGAGACGCGCGTCCTGCGACGCCTCATCGCCGACGGCCTCTCGTTCTGGCTCTCCGACTCGATCAGCATCCTGATCTTTGTGCCGTTGATTCTCGGCTGGCGGCGCTGGCCGTTTCACAGCCGCAAAGCGTTCGAGCGCTGGCTCGCCGTCTCGCTGCTGCTGATCATCGCCGGCATCCTGATCGCGAACGGCGGCGAGCGTTTCTCCGCGACGATCTTCCTGCTGCTGCCACTCGTCGTCTTCACCGCGACCGTCGGCGGCATGCCCGGCGCCGCGGCGTCCGGCGCGATTCTGTTGTTCATCTTCGTCGCGATGCACGTCGGCGCGCCGGTCGATCGGATGAGCAGCATCATCCGCGTGATCTTCGTCGGCACGTCCACCGTGACGGGCTACATCCTCGCGGTGGTGTGGGGCGAGCGCGAGCTCAACGCGAAACGCCTCTTCCAACTCGCGCATCACGATCCGCTCACCGGCCTCGTGAATCGCCACGAGCTCGAACGCCGACTGAGCGACGGTGTGCTCAGCGGCGTGCCATCCGCGCACGCGCTGCTGTATCTCGATCTCGATCAGTTCAAGCTCGTGAACGACACGTGCGGCCACATCGCCGGCGATCGGATGTTGCAGGAGCTCTCCGTCGAGCTGTTGCGTACCGCGCCGCCCGGGTCCGTCCTCGCGCGACTCGGCGGCGACGAGTTCGCGTGCATCGCGTACGACATGAGCGAGGAACAGGCGCTCGCCCTCGCGACGCGCTTGCACGACGCGGTCGCGAGCTATCGCTTTCGCTACGGCTCGATGAGCTTCGGCGTCGGCGTGAGTATCGGCATCACGTTCTTCCCCGCCGATGACGGCGACACTGCCGACGCGGTCCTCGGCCGCGCCGACATCGCCTGCTACGTCGCGAAGGAAGACGGCCGCCATCGCTCGCATGTCTACCTCCCACGCGACGAGGCGATGCTGCGCTGGCACTCATCCATTCAGCAGGTGTCGCAGCTCGAGATGGCGATGCAGGACGGACGGCTGCAGTTGTACCGCCAGTCCATCGTCGACATCACCGGCGCGACGTCGCGGCCGTTCGATGAAGTGCTGCTCCGACTCGCGTCCGATGGCGGCGTGCATCCAAGCGCGGAGTTCCTCCCCGTCGCGCAACGCTTCGGGCTCATGGAGCAGATCGACCGCTGGGTCGTCGAGCACGCGTGCCGCCATCTCGCGGAGTCGGACGAACACGACCTCCGACTGAGCATCAACGTCTCCGGCTCGACGCTCAACGATCCCGACTTTTACCAACACGTGATCCGCCTCCCCGAACGCTACGGCGTCGACCCACGGCGGCTCTGTCTCGAAGTCACGGAAGGCGTCGTGATTCACCGATTGCGACAGGCCGTGCAGGCGATGAAGGATCTGCGCGCCCGCGGATTCGATCTCGCGCTCGACGACTTCGGCGCCGGCGTCGCGAGCTTCGCCTACCTGCAGGAATTGCCGGTGACGTACGTGAAGATCGACGGCCGCATCGTGCAGCAGCTTCGCAGCGATCCCGCGAGCGAAGTGATCATCGGCTCGCTCGTGAAACTGGCGCGGCTTCGCGAGATCGAATGCATCGCCGAATGGGTCGAAGACGCCGAGACGATGGATCGGCTGCGCGCCCTCGGCGTGCGTTACGCGCAGGGATTCTTCATCGACCGGCCGTCGCCCCTCGCGGAACGCAACCTCGTGGCGGTCTAGTGGAGCGGCGGGCTCTCAGCCCGCCGAATCGCGCCGACAGGCTAAGAGCCTGTCGCTCCACGTATACTCCCGCCGTCCAAAGTCTTCGTCTCCGAGGTTCTTCCCAATGTACGTTTTGTCCCTCCTGCTCGCGTTCGCGATTGCTGGCGAACAGCCGGCCACGCCTGAGAACCAGGTTCCCGAAACTCCCAAGGTCGACGAGGCCATCGTCGTCACCGCGACGCGCAGCGAGCGCGCGGTGAGCGAGCTCCCCGTCAGCGCCACCGCCATCAAAGAAGAAGACATCGAGCATGCGCCCGCGCGCAGCGTCGACGATCTCGTGCGCACCATCCCCGGCGTGCACATGGCCATCGTCAGCGGCAGCGGCTCGACGCCGAACAACCAGAAGATCTCGATGCACGGCCTCGGCGGCACGCGCGCGCTCGTCCTCCTCGACGGCATCCCGCTGCACGATCCCTACAGCGGCATCGTGCAGTGGCAGCGCGTTCCGATGGACAGCCTGCGCCAGGTCGAAGTCGTGCGCGGCGGCAACACGAGCCTCTTCGGCAACTTCGCCCTCGGCGGCACCATCAACCTCATCACCAAACCGGTCGAAGAAAACGCGATCACCGCCGACGTCTCGTACGGCACCAACGCCACCGAACGCCAGACCCTCACCGTCGATCGCACGCTCACCGACAGCCTCGCCGTGCGCGTGAACTACAACCGCAATCAGTCCGACGGCTACATGCGCGTCCCGAATCCCGGCCCGATCGACACGCGCGGCTGGGGCGACAGTTGGATGACCGCGGGCCGCGCCGACTACAAATTCTCCGACACCGCTGCCGCCTTCGCGAAAGGCAGCGTCGCGCAGATCGACATCTCGCAGGGCACGCCCGGCACCTACACCGCGCGCGACGTGCTCGAAACGTCCGCGGGCGCACATCGCGCGTTCGGCTCGAACGCGTTCCTCAACGGCAGCGCGTTCTATCAGCGCCAGAAAGAACGGCTCGTCAACTCGACGATCATCGGCCAGCGCGAGTCCGAATTCGTCTCGCAGGACGCGACGATCCCGTCGACCGTCGCGGGCGGCTCGCTCGAGTGGTCGCTGCAACGTCGGGGTGTCCTCCCGTTCGTCTCCGTCGGCGTGGACGTCCGTCAGACCAAAGCCGAGGAAAGCCGCGTGACGTTCAATCGCAGCGGCGCGACCACCGCGCGCAACCTCGTCACCGGCGAGCAGACCTCGATCGGATTCTTCGCGCAGACCAGTTGGCGTCCGCACGATCGCGTCGAAGTGCTGACCAGCGCGCGCGTCGACATCTTCAAGAACGACAACGGTTCCGACGCCGTCATCGGCGGCGCCGCGACCATCTATCCGTCGCAGTCGTCGACGCAACTCGATCCGCGCATCTCCGTGCGCTACGCGATCAACGCGCAGTCCGCGGTGCGCGGCTCGATCTATCGCGCGTTCGGCGCCCCCGCGCTGCGCGACATGTACCGCAACAACCAGACCGGCAACAGCCTCGTCCTCGGCAATCCGTACCTCAAGCCGGAGACGCTCGTCGGCGGCGAGCTCGGATACGAGTGGGCCGGCGACCATGGCCGCGTCGAGATGAACGTCTATCGCAGCACGATCGACGGACTCGTCTCGCGCGCACACCTCGCCGGCGCTCCGGCCAACGTCTTTCAAACCGTGAACCTCGGCACCGCGCGTGCGCAGGGCTTCGAGCTCATCGCCGAAGCGCGACTGGCGCGGCAGTGGTCGATGAACGCTGGCTACACCTACGCCGATTCGACCATCATCGAAGATCCGGATCCCGCGATCGTCGGCAACATGATTCCCGAAGTCTCGAAGCACATCGGATCGCTCGGCGTGCGATTCCGCGGCGATCGCGGAACCACCATCGACGCGCGCGGCCGCGTGCTGAGCCGCCAGTACGGCGAAGCCGCGAACCTCGCGGTCTCGCCCGCGCATCGCGTCATCGACCTCGCGGTCTCGCAGACCGTGCGCCCGTGGATCGACGTCTACGCGACACTCGAGAACGTGTTCGATCAGGGCTACTACTTCGCCCTCACCCCGACCTCGTTCCGCACCGGCCTGCCGCGCACCTTCACCGCCGGAATCCGCGTCACGTCGTGGAGCAAACCGTGAGTCTGAACAAGCGCATCGCCATCGCGATCATCGCGATCATCGCCGCCTTCTCGTGCAAAAAAGAAGCGCCCGCACCGGCGCCGAAGCCGAAGCTCGCGAAGGTCGTGATGAACATGAATCCCTCGCTGACCTACGCGCCGCTCATGATCGCGTTGGAGGAAGGATTCTTCGCGCAGGAAGGCATCGACATCGAAATCGCGACGCTCGACTCGAACTCCGCCGTCGCCGCGGCGGCCGCCGGCAAGCTCGATGTGCTTTCGTCGGGCGTGCGCTCCGGCGTGTTCAACATGATCGCGCGCACGGGTCACATGCGCGTCGTGGCCGACAAAGGCCACTCGACGACCAACTGCGTCGCCGACGCGTTCATCGCGCCGATCGCGACGGCCGAGCGCATCGCGGCGAACGGCGGCAAGCTGCGCGGCGAGCGCATCGCGCTCACGCGCGGCGGCTTGAACGAATTCCTCACGTTGCGACTGCTCCAGTCGCGCGGCGCGACGCTGCAAGACGTCACGATGATTCAGCTTCCCTCGGGCACGCCCGCAACGACGCGCGACAAGATGGACGCCGTGCGCCTCACCACCGAGCCGAACCTCAGCGGCATCCTGCATGACGGCTGGGCGAAGATCGTCGCGAGCGCGGAAGAGATCGAGCCGGAGCATCAGAACGCGCTGCTCGTCTACGGCAAGCGGCTCAACGAAGACGAGCCCGCGACGGGACACGCGTTCATGCGCGCGTACCTGCGCGGCGTGAGGCAGTACAACCAGGGGAAGACCGATCGCAACGTGGCCATCCTGACGAAGCACACGAAGCTCGACGAGCCGATCGTGCGCAACATGTGCTGGACCGCGTTCTACGACGACGGCCGCATTCGCCCCGAGCGCGTGCAGCCGTTCCTCGACTGGGCACTGCAGCAGAAACTCCTCGACGCACCGATGACCGTCGCGCAGTGGTGGAACCCGGCGTTCGTCGAGGCCGCGCAGAAAGATCGATGACCTTCGTCCTCGACGCGATCGAGAAAGACTACGGCAGCGGATCGACGCGGACCATCGCCCTCGCAGGCGTGAGCCTCGCGGCGAGGCCCGCGGAGTTCGTGTCGATCGTCGGTCCGAGCGGCTGCGGCAAAACGACGCTGCTCAAAATCCTCGCCGGCCTCGTGACTCCGAGCGCCGGCACGGTCACGTTCTCCGACGCGACGCCGGACAAACTCCAGACCGCGCTCGTGTTTCAGGACCACGGACTCTTGCCGTGGTACGACGTCCTCGAAAACGTCGCCCTCGGCCTCCGTTTTCAAAACGTCCCGCGCGCCACCGCACTCGCACGCGCGCGACATTTCATCGAGCAGGTCGGTCTCGGCAAGTTTCAGCATCACCGTCCGCATGAGTTGTCGATCGGCATGCGCCAGCGCGTCGGCATCGCGCGCGCGTTCGTCGCCGACCCTGCGATCCTCCTGCTCGACGAGCCGTTCGGATCGCTCGACGCGCAGACGCGCCTCGTGTTGCAACAGGAACTGCTGCGCATCTGGCAGGAACACCGCCGCGTCGTCGTCCACGTGACGCACGACATCGACGAGGCGATCCTGCTCAGCGATCGCATCGTCGTGATGAGCGGACGGCCCGGAACGATTCGCGCCGAGTTGCCGGTCGTGTTCGCCCGACCGCGCACGTTCGAAGTCCTCGCGAGCGCGGAAGCGGTCGCGCTGCGGCAACGCATCTGGAGCCTCCTCGAGCTTGAAGTGCGCGAGAGCCTGGCGGTGCCGACATGAGCGACAGCACGAAAGACCGCCTCCTTGCCGCGACGATCGCGGTCGCGCTGATCGCGCTGTGGGAGGTCGCCGCGCGCAAGCTCTGGATCGATTCGCTGATCTTTCCGCCGCCGTCACTCATCGCCAAAGCGCTGGTGACGCTCGTGCGGCAGGATCTGTTTCACAACATCGGCATCTCACTGCTGCGATTCTTCGGCGGCGTCATCGCCGGCTCGATCCCGGGCATCCTCTTCGGACTCTGCATCGGCTGGCTGCCGCGCCTGCGCCGCGTCGTCGATCCGTTCATCTCCGCGATCCATCCGCTGCCGAAGATCGTGCTCTTCCCTCTCTTCATCGTCATCTTCGGCGTGAGCGAGTGGGCGAAGATCGCGTCGATCGCGCTGACGGTTTTCTTCCCGACGCTCATCAACGCATCCGCCGGCGCGCGCGCGATCTCGCCGCTCTATCTCGAAGTCGTGCGCAACTACGGCGGCGGGCGCTTCGACACGTTTCGTCATGTCGTGCTGCCCGGCAGTCTGCCGATGATCCTCAACGGCATCCGCATCGCCACGAACCTCGGCCTGCTCGTCACGATCGCCATCGAGTTCACGGTCATGAGTCCGGGCATCGGCTCGGTGATCTGGCTCGCGCTGCAGACGATGCGTACAGAGAACCTGTACGCGGGTGTGGTCATCATCTCGATCATCGGCATCACCGTGAACGCGATCATCCAGGCGCTGCTGCGCCGAGTCACGCCATGGCAGCAATGACATCCGTCGCTGACGCCTTCCGCAACGCCGCGCGCGAATTCGCGGACGTCGCCGCGCTCACGTCGCCGCGCGCGCAGTACACGTATCGCGATCTCGATCGCTGGTCCGACGCGGTCGCGGCGATGCTCGTCTCGCGCGACGCACCGCTCGATCGTCCGATCGCGTTCGTGATGCGCGACGCCATCGCGCTCGTCCCCGCGCTCCTCGGCGCACTCAAAGCCGGCCACTACTTCGTGATCCTCGACGCGAGCGAACCCGCGGAGCGCCTCGACGCGATCCGTGCCGCGAGCAACGCGTCGATCACGATCGCCGACGCGGACGTCGTCCCGCTCGCGAATGCATCCGTTGAACCGATCGCGCGCGAGCCGCACGAGATCGTGCAACTCATCTTCACGTCCGGCACGACGGGCAAACCGAAAGCGGTCGCGCACAAACAGCGCGGACTCGTCGAGCGCATGGTCGCGCAGGCGCGCGTCACGGGACGCGAGGCCGGCCAGCGCGTGAGCTACACCGCCCTCCCCGGCTTCGCCCGCGCAACGTACGAAATCCTCGGCTCACTGATGAACGGCGCGACGCTCTGCGCCTACGACGCGCGCACCGAAACGCTCGACGACCTCGCCGCGTTCATCACGCGCGAGCGCGTTTCGATCCTCACCCTCACGCCCGCGCTGTTCCGCCGCTTCATGCGCGTCATCCCCGCGGACCTCGACCTCTCGACGATTCGCAAACTGCGGATCGGCGCGGACGTGATGACCATCGCCGACGTCGAAGCGTTCAAGGCGCGATTCCCGCGCACCTGCACGCTCGAGCGCGGCTTCAACGCGACCGAAACCGGGATGGTCACGCACATCAGCATCACGCACGACACGCCCGTGCCCGGCCCGCTCGTACCGATCGGACGTCCACGTCCGAACGTCGCGCTGCGTCTCGTCGGCGAAGACGGCCATGAAGTCGCGGACAACGAGCCGGGCGAGTTGATCGTCACCAGTCCGCATGTCGTCGAAGGCTACTGGAACGATCCCGAACTGACCGCGCAGAAGTTTACGTTCGATTCGACGTCCGGCCACCGCACGTTCCACACCGGCGATCTCGTGAAGCGCGACGCCGACGGCCTGCATTACTTCGTGGGCCGCAAAGACTCACGCCTCAAGATTCACGGACGCCGCATCGATCCGCTCGAAGTCGAGTCGGCGCTGCTGCAGTACGCGAACGTGCGCGAAGCCGTCGCGGTCGGCAAACAGGACGCGGACGGCGAGTCGCATCTCGTCGCGTACGTCGTGATGCGCGACAACGCGCCGTGCGTTCCGCGCGACATCCGCGCCGCGCTGCGCGACAACATCCCCGCGTACCTGATCCCGTCGCGCATTCACGCGATCGACGCGATCCCGATGACGCGCGCAGGCAAAGTCGATCGTCACGCGTTGCGCGATCGCGTCGAGACGATCGTCATCGACGACACACATCACGACGGCGACGAGATCGAGCGCACGCTGCTCGACATCTGGTCGCGCGTGCTCAACGCCGCCGTCGCACCCGACGATGATTTCTTCAACGACCACGGCGGCGAGTCCATCGTCGCCGCCTATCTCGTCGCCGAAGTGAAACGCCTCCTCGGCCGCAACCTCGCGCTCTCCGCACTCCTCGAGCTCAACACCGTCACGAAGATGGCGGACTACCTGCGCACGCGCACGGATCGCGATCGTCTCGCCGTGACCGTGCAACAAGGCACGAGCGCGCATCCGCTGTTCCTCGTCTCGGGCAAAGGCGGCAGCGTCATCGCCTATCGCAAACTCGCCGCGAGTCTCGGCGCAGAGCAGACCGTCATCGGACTCACGCACGACGGCTTTCTCCCCGAGACGTTCCCGAAGACGTTCCCCGCGATGGCCGCGTGCTACGTCGACGCGATCCGCGCGATCCAGCCCGAAGGTCCGTACTTCATCGCGGGCTACTCCGCAGGCGGCATGGTCACGCTCGACGTCGCGCGGCAACTCTCACTCGCGGGTCAGCACGTTGCGTTCGCAGGGATGATCGACACGGCGCTCGACACGACGCTGGGTCCGAAGTGGAAGCGGCTCGCCAAACATCTCGACCTGCTCGTGCACCACCCGCGTACCCACACACCACGGTACCTTGGTGCCATTGGACGGAGGTTGATGGGTATGACGCGCTGGCTGCGGGGCAAAGGCTTCTCGCTTTACGCCGAGCCGCCGGTCGTGCCGCCGCTGCAGGTGCTGTACTCCGCCGTACGCAAGCGCGACGCGTTGCAGCCGTACTCCGGACGCGTGACGCTCTTCATCGCCCGGCACGGCTGGGGCACCGACGCCCTGCATCGCGACCTCGGTTGGAACCGCTACTGCGCAAACCTCGACGTCGTCGAAGTCGACGGCGAGCACATGACGGTGTTGCACGAAGACGTCGCCTCGCTCGCACACGCGATGCGCGACGCGATCTCACGCGCGACGTGAACGCACGCGCAGAACGATCGCGACGATCACGATCGCGAGCAGCGTCGCGAAGGTAATCGCGCGACCCGTTACGAACGACGACGGCCAATACACGACACGCACGGCGTGTTGTCCGGCGGGCACGCGGATGCCGAGGAAGGCGGCGTTGGCGCGGCGGAGCGGGACGCGTTCGCCATCGACGTACGCGCGCCACCCCTTCCACGCACACTCCGAAATCACCACCCACCCTTCGCGCTGCATGGTTGCGTCGAAGCGGTACTCGCCGCCGAGGCGATGGGAGCGGAGGGTGATGAGGCCAGGACCGTTTTCGGGAAAGTCGAGCGTGTCGCGCGACGTGATGTACGCGAGCTCGCGGAAATCGCGGATGTCGTCCATCCGATCGACGATCTCCATCGCGTGCGCGCCGGTTGGTTGCACGCGGCGCGGGATGAACACGCGGTCGAGCACGTGCTCGTTCTCGATCAGCCGCGCGCCGCGATCGACTTTCACTGAATGCCAGCCGTTCGGAATCGGCGCGGACTCGTGTTGCACCGCGAAGCGCACGTTCAGCATCGAGAGGAACGGTCGCGTGAGATCGTCGACGCGGTTGTACCAGATGCCGTAACGGCGGCACCACAGACGGTACGTGCGCTGAAATTCGTCGAGCGTGAGCGCGTCGTAGCCGCGCGGGTCTTCGAGGCCGTAGAAGATGTTCGTCGCCGGCGGAAACGCCGTCGCCGCGCCGACGAGGCGGAACGGCTCGCGGACGTTCTTCAGCGGCTCGAGCAACGGCAACTCCGGGTACGCGGCCTTCGCAGGGAACGTCGGAAACGTGTCGATCTCCGTGAGCGCGCGCTGGCCGATCACGAGCGCGAGCAGCAACGGCATCGCGACGCGCATCGGCACGCGCTTCACCGCGAGCAGCACGATCGCGACGATCGGGAAGAACAACTCCGCGAACACGCGGTACTTGCCGTAGTCCGCGGCGGTGATCGCGAGCACGACGTTGCGGTTCAACCAGAGCATTCCGCCGCCGAGGATGGCGAAGACGACGGCGATGGCCAGCGCGGCGATGGTGCGATCGTCGCGACGCAGCATTTCTTCGACGCCGAGGGCGGCGAGCATCACGAGGAAGAGCGCGGCGGAGAACGCGAGGCGATGCAGCATCGTGATCTCGAGCAAAGGGAGATGCATCGCGGCGTCGGCGATCAGACTCCAGCGCGCGCCCGCGAGCATGCAGAACAGCGCGACCGCGGCGAAGAACCACGTCTCCGCGGAACGCCTGCGGAAGATCGCGTAGACAGCAAGCGCGATGAGCAAGCTGCCGACGGCCGCGGTCTCCGCGCCGATGCGTCCGAGCTTCGGCTGCGCCCACTCGCGCAAGTGCAGATGCGGGTAGAGATCGGTCGCGAGATTGGCCAGCACTTCCGCGCTCGACACTCGCTGCGAGCGCTCGCCCATCATGTGTCCTTTGAGCAGGAACTCACTCGACTGCGGGATCGCCTCGATGAGCGGCAACAACGAGATCGCGCAGATGCCGAATGCGAGCGCACCCGCGACGCACGCCGTCGCGATCCCGCGCAACGCGGTTGCACGATTGCGCGCGAGCTCGAAGAGCGCGTAGATCGTGCCGATGATGACGTTGAGGAACAGCGACTCGGGATGTCCCGCGAGAATCGTGAGGGACAACGCGACGGTCAGCATCGCGCACGACGCGACGCCCGGATGTCGCACGACGCGCGCGCATGCCAAGAGGATCAGCGGGAGGAAGACGGTGGCCATCCCCATCGCGGTGAGGATGTAGAGGACGTTGCACGACGCGAATCCCCACCCCGCCGCCGCGACGAGCGCCGACGATTCGCGACACCCCAATTCACGCGCGAACAAAAATGCGCCAACCGCGGCGATGAAGAGTCCGATCGCCGCGGTGTAGCTGAGGCTCACGGCCGCGGGCAACAAGCACGCGATCCACGTGAACGGCAGGTACGGCGCGGACTGCACTTCGGCGCCCAGTGGATGTCCGGCGAGGTTGTACGGATTCCAAAGTGGCCACTCGCCACGTGCGAAGGAAAGCTGCACCATCCGCCGCCACGGAAAGAACTCCGAGAAGATGTCGATCGACGACGCGTTCTTCGCCGCACCGGTGACGCCGAACTGCGCGCCGAACGCCTTCAACGGCTCGTCCTGAAACGAATGATCGAGCGGCCCATACACGCCCCCCGTCACGACCGCCGCCCCGACGATCGCCAGCGGCATCGCAATCAACACAGCGGCTGCCGCCCACGAGACCGGACGCACGAATCGCCCGATCAGCCAGAGCAACGCCAGGCCGGTGAGGAGATAGAGAAGGAGGAGCACGATTGGACCGGGGGGATTGTAGTGTGGGTTGGCGGTTTCGCGCGCCTGTCGGCGCGCTGGCGGTTGGCGGTTGGCGGGAGAACCGAGACCGAAAAATTCAACGTGGCCGGGCGGAGGCCCACCGCCAACTGCCAACCGCCAGCGAGCCGAAGGCTCGCGAACCGCCAACCGCTACTCGGCCTTCACCACTGCCCGTCCGAACCCCGCCGTCCCCGTGATTCGATCCGTCACTCCGATCGACACGAGGTTCTCGCCGGCCCGGACCGTCACCTGAGCCGTGAACACGATCGGCGTCGAGCGGAACGTCTTCTCTTCATTCAGCGGCACGTCGACGATCTGCGGGCTGCGCGAGACCGTCGACAGCGCGCCGCGCTTGTCGCCGACCGCGATCCAGACCGTGAATCCGCCGGTGAGAATCTTCTCCTGCGGCAACAACGTGATTGCGCTCGGCGGGATCACCACTTCGAGCGCGACCTTGGCGGTCGAGCCCTGGCGCTCCGGCGCGCCGATGTGCACCAGGATCGGCCAGTCCGGATTCGGCGCGGGGTTGAACACGTTCGCGATGACGCGGTCGTTCATCTGCTCCGTCGCCGTGCGATCGATGAACGTCTGCCGCGCGCGGACCGTGTACTCGCGATTCTTCGCGCGCACGGTGATGTGGCGCGGCGCGCCGCCGTGCTCCTTTGGTTTGTAGCCGAGGGAGTAGTACGAGCTGAGATCGCGTCGGATGGCCTGGAACATTGCGTCGGAGTTGAAGCGATGATCCGCCGACATCCCGCCCGTGAGTCGCGCGAGCTCGGCGAACGCCTCGCCCGTGTTCGCACTGTGAAAGAAATCCATTCCCTGATCCGACACGCCGTAGTCGTGCGATGCGCTGATCGGATCGGCGGGAATCGGCGCATTCATCAGATACATCGTCACGCCTGCCGAGTTCGCGGTGTTCGCGAGATCCGCGACGTCCATCGCCAGCGGGCGATCCTCGTTGTAGCGCGCGCGTGGCGCGTCCCAGCCCGTGAGGAACGGCGTGAACAGCGAGTTCGCCCAGAGAAACGTTTCGACGCCCGGCTTCTTCGGCAACTGCGCGCCGACCACCACCATCACTTTCTTCCCGTCGACGCCGCCCATCATCGCCAGCGTCACGCGCATCGCGTTGAGCATGCGTCGCGACGCCGCGACCGTCGCGTCGGTCTCGTCGTTCGCGTTGTTGATGCAGTCGAGATACGCCGCGCGCATCGGCAGACGTCCGGCGCGTCCGAGCTCGAGTGCCTTCGCGCAGCGCGACTGAATGCGACTCACTTCGTTGCGCACCGCACCGCTCGTCGCGAGCGTGCTCGCCTTCTGCAGCGCCGCATCCGCTTCGCTGCGACTCTTCGTCAGCGGCGAGAGCACGTGAATCTGCCCGTTCCACACGAGCACCGACGCCTGATCGTCCGGGCGCATCTGTTCGCTGACGAAGTGGCGCAGCGACGTCACCAGCTCATCGCGCACCTGCGGATAGAGCGAGCTCGCGTCGATGAAAAAGAAAAAGCGTCGCGGTCGCAGCTCCGCGCCATCCTTCGTGCGCGTCGTCTGTCCGTCTTCGCTCGACTCGATTTCGTAGAAGTTCGTGAGCGGCTGCTTGCGCCCGTCCTCGAGCAATTCGAAGTCGTCCGCGGTCAGCCCCGTGACCGGCACGCCCGCGCGATTCGTCACTACGACATCGACGTTCACGACGCGCACCTCGATCGACTCGACGAGCGGCGCCTGCGCGAATGTCGCTTGTGACCACAGGGGCATCGACAGCAAGGCAGCAAGGAGTACGGCCGTCCGAACCTGACACATGGCTGATACGAAGGTAGCACGTCACCGAATGTCTCTAGACGGATAGATGGCAACACGGAATAGTGGAAGGATCGAAGGAGTCGTCCATGAAATACCGTCAGTCGTTCCTCGGTCTCTTCCTGGTCCTCGCATGCCTCCTCACTTTCCCGCTCGCGGCATATGAGCCGAGCAGCTCGAATCCCTACACGTTCAACGGGACATATTCATGCTCGAGTTGCGAGATCTTCAGCCATACGAAAGTCGGCGACGGCTTCTACCACGACTCGGGATGCGACCAGTCGGGCTACCCGCTCTACTACTGCGGATGCTCGATCGGCTACACGTCAGGTCAGTATCTGACGCCGCCGATCCTGCGCGTCATCAACTCCACGACCGTGGAGCTCGAGTACTTCACGCGCAACGCGTACTGCAATCCGCCCGACTTCTTCTATCCCAACGAGCCGAACGCGATTCCGTATCGCATCGACGTCGTCGCGCTCGACCCCGTGACCGGCAATCGCATCGGCGTCGTGCACACCGTGCCTCCGTACTGGGAACACGGCAAAGTCACCTTCACCGACATGAACACCGAATGCCGCATGTATCGCGCGGTGTACATCGTGAGCGACACCTTCTCGACGTACGCCGTGTCGAGTGATCTCGTCGGCGGCAGCGGCAGTTCCTCCTGCTCGCCGATTCCCGACATCGGTCCGTGCCCGACCTGCACCGGCGGCACTGGTCCGAGCGGCGGCGTCTCGCCGGGCGCGGGCCAGCCGGTCAACGTCGGCTCGGGCAACATGTACTTCAATCAGCCGCTCTTCACGGTCGACGAGCCAGGCGGCTCCCTCGACTTCTCGATCACGTACAACTCGCTCGAGACCAACGTCGGTGCACTCGGCCCCGGCTTCACGCACACATTCGCGCAGTCGATGCTCGCGACGAATCACTCCAGCGTCCGCGTCTGGCGCAAGCCCGACGGCACGCGCGTGTTCTTCGCGCTCGAGAACCATCCGGGCATCGGCGAGCGCTGGAAGCCCATCGGTCCCGGCGAAACGACGGGCCTCGTCGTGAACGACACATCGGCGGGCCGCTACAAATGGACGGAGCTCAACGGCACCGTGACTGAAGTCGATTCGACGTCGGGGCTCTGGCGGAAGACAACCGATCGCTGGGGCAACGCACTCACCGCGTCGTACACCGGTACGAATCTCACCGGCCTCACCGACACCCTCGGCCGCTCGTGGACATTGGGCTACAGCGGCAGCCTGCTCACGTCGATCACCGACGGCGACGGCAATCAGTGGCGCTTCGCCTACGACGGCTCGAATCGCCTCGAGAAGATCTTCGATCCGCTGCATACGAGCACGACTCCATGGCGTCAGTTCGCGTGGACCACCTACACGACCGGCAAGTCTGCGGTCGCACTGGTCATGGATGATTCCGGCGCGGTGCTCGAAGGACATCAGTACGACACGAAAGGCCGCGCGACGTCGTCGTGGTCCGGCGATACGAACACCGGCTCCGCGCCTTCACCCGGAACGAACGCGCGCGATCTCGTCGAGTTGAGTTACGACTCGACGACGCAGACCACCGTCACGACGACGATCGACAGCGGCGTCACGCAGGACGCCGTCTACACGCTCAAAGTCGGCAGCGGCCGTTATCTCGCGACGTCCGTGGTCGGCAACTGCGGATCGTGCGGTGTCGCGGAGGACGCGCAGACGTTCACGTTCGACGACGAGAATCACATCCTCACCAAGACCGTCGGCCTCGACAAGACCGGCTCCGGCGGCACCGACGAACGTGTGACGTCGAGCTTCACGTACAACGCGAACGGCCAGATCCTCACCGCGACGGAAGCGGTCGGAAAGACCGAAGAGCACACGACGACGTTCGCGTATGGCCATACGAGCTGGCCGTCGTTCGTCACGTCGGTGACGGAAGACAGCGTCGCGAAGAGCGGCCAGTCGAAGACGACGACATATTCGTGGAACTCCGGCGAGACCGTGCTGACCACGACGACGACGGGCTATCTGCGATCGACGGATTCGAGCGCGACGTCGTACGTCACGACGACGACGTTCGACTCGAAGCATCGCGTGACCGAGAAGGGCGGACCGCGCACGAATCAGAAGACGACGCTGTCGTACTACTCGGACACGGACACGGACCTCAATCGCCGCGGACGGCTCTATCAGTCGAGCGCGTACTCGACGACGACGGCGGCACTGACGACGACGTTCGACGACTACGACGTCTACGGCACGCCGCGCTCGAAGGTCGATCCCAACGGCGTCGAAACGACGCGCACGCTCGACGATCGCGGCCGCACGCTGACCATCACGTCGGAACAGAACTCCGACCCGAACGAGCCGGCCGACTACGTCACGACGCACGTCTTCGACAGTCGCGACCGCCTCACGTCGACGACGTATCCGCGCGGCAACGGCGTGCGCTTCGTCTACGAAGACGGCACGAATCGCCTGCTCGAAAGCATCCGCGTCGACGACACCGGCGACGAACACGAACGGATGCTGTTCACGCTGAACACGGTCGGACGCAAGACGGAAGAGGCGGCGCAGGACTGCACGACACCGGCCGATCCGTGCACGACGTGGGTCACGCGTCGCAGCGATGAGTTCACGTACGACGCATCGGGGCGCCTGATCACGAATACACATCCCGACTCGTCGTTCAGCGCGTATTCGTACGACTCGCGCGGCAATCTCGCGGGCGTGCGCGACGAGCGCCACTCCGCAGCAAACACGCTCTACGCGTACGACTTCCGCAACCGCCTCCTGTCGGTCACGCAGAAGCGCACGCTGATCTCGGGCTCGGACATCGTCACGTCCTACGCGTACGACGATGACAACAATCTCGTCTCGGTGACGGATCCGAAGTCGAGCGTCACGACGTACACGTTCGACGACTTCGGCCGCATGCAGACGCAGAGCAGTCCGGTCTCCGGAACGACGTCGTACTCGTACGACGCGGCGGGCAACAACACGTCGACGACGGACGCGAACAGCGCGACGACGACGAAGACGTTCGACCTGCTCAATCGCCCGCTGACCGCGTCGTCCGCACGCACGAGTCTCACGACGGAAGACGTGATCTGGACGTACGACGATGCGACGTCCGGCGACTACGGGATCGGACGGCTGTCGTCGATGGAGGATCCGTCGGGCATCACGACGTATCAGTACGAACGCCGCGGCCTGCTGCGGCAGGAATCCCACGACACGACGCTCCTGGGGAACAACTACGCATACGACGAGAACGGCAATCGCAAAACGATCGGCGTCGGGGAGTACACGTTCGATTTCGCAGATCGTCCGATCGGGATCACCGTGTACTCGAACACGATCATTTCCGACGTCGCGTATCTGCCGTTCGGACCGCTCAAGACGCTGACGTACGGCAACGGCGCGGTGAAGACGGTGACGCACGACTCGCGCTATCGCCCGCTCGAGAACAAGCTCGTGCTGTCGTCGACCACGATCGCCGAGTACGACTACGACTACGACGACGCCGGCAACATCCTCGCGATCGACGACGCAGTGGACGCGGACTACGACCGCGACTTCGCGTACGACGACCTCAATCGCCTGATCACGGCGAATACGGGCTCCGCTCTGTGGGGCAGCGGGTCGTACACGTACGACGTCGCGGGGAACATCACCTCGCTGTATCTCGACTCGTTGCGCAACATCACGTTCACGTACTCGGGCACGACGTCGAAGCTCGCGACGGTGAACAGCGCATCGGTGACGTACGACAGCGCCGGCAACGAGCCGGCGGACATCAGTCCCCGCAATCTGGTGTCGTTCGACAACGCGCACTACATCTACGACGGACGCGGCATCCGCGTGAAGGAATACCTCGGGCTCTTCGAAACGTCCACGCCGTGGTCGCGCGTCTCGCTGTACACGCCGGAGCTCAAACTCCAAACCTACGTCCACACCCTCCCCGGCAAAGTCCTCGCCACGACGCTCTACTATCTCGGCGCCATGCCAGTCGCCCAGGACTCCGATGAAGACTGGTGGCCGCTGGGCCGCATGGAAGAAGACACCTCCCTCTTCCGCTACACCTTCACCGACCACCTCGGCACCCCCCTGCTGCAGATGATCGGTCCCGACGTCGTCTGGCAAGCCGAATACGAACCCTACGGCCGCGTCTACGAATACCGCATCGGCGGAGAGATGCAGCAACGCCTGAGACTCCCCGGCCAGGAAGCCATCGAAGACAACTGGGGCACCGGCCAGGTGTACAACATCTTCCGCTGGTACCGCTCCGCGTGGAGCCGCTTCAACCAACCGGACCCGAT
>DASVNL010000055.1:0-27986 GCA_036383875.1 Thermoanaerobaculia bacterium | reverse complement strand
GAGCCGCGTTCGGAGAACGTGAGGTTCGTTGCGCGAAGCTGCGCGTTTTCGCCGAGTCCGTAGCTGACGACGTGCGGGAAATCAGCGACGACCTTCGCGACCGTCGCGTCGTCGGTGCACGCGATGATCGGACCCTTCACGCCTTTCAGGAAAATCGTGAACGCCTCGAGGATCGCATCGAGCGAGCCGTAGTACTCGAGGTGATCGGCTTCGATGTTCGTAACGACAGCGATCTCCGGACGGAGCTGGTGGAACGTGCGGTCGTATTCGTCCGCTTCGACGACGACGAACTCGCCGCCGCCGACTTTCGCGTTCGTCTGGAAGTTGCGCACCATTCCGCCGACGAGCACCGTCGGATCGAGTCCTGCTTCTTCCAGGACCATCGACACGAGCGCGGACGTCGTGGTCTTGCCGTGCGTTCCGGACACGCCGATCGCGCGCTGCGCGTTGACGATCGCGCCGAGAACTTCGGCGCGCTTCATCATGCGCACGCCTTTGACGCGCGCGGCTTCGATCTCGGGATGGTCGGCGCGCACGGCGGCGGTGGTGACGATCAGGCCCGCGTCTTCGATGTGGGCGGCGTCGTGGCCGATGCTCACGCGCACGCCGCGGCTGGCCAGAAGGTCCGTCACGGCCGAGCGCTTCTGGTCGCATCCGGACACGTCGGCGCCGCCAGCCGCGAGCACCTCCGCGAGGCCACTCATCCCGATCCCGCCGATGCCGACGAAATGGATGTTTTTAATGTCACCAAAATTCATTACGGTTGTGGCGTCTTAATAACAAAGTTTAAGTTTGTAGATAGAGCAAAGCAATTTAAATCCGCTCAATTTTCTCGATCAAATCAACAATCTTTTTCGTAGCGTCCTGAAGAGCGAGCGTCTTCGCCGCGGCGCTCATGCGCGCGGCACGTTGCGGATCACCCAAAACGTCCGCAATTGCACCAGCCAAACGTTCCGGAACGAGCTCTTTCTCGGTGATCACGATCGCGCCGCCGGCTTTCTCCACCACGCGCGCATTCACTTCCTGGTGATTGTTCGTCGCCGCTGCGAACGGGATCAGAATCGCGGCGCGGCCCGTCGCTGCGAGCTCGCCCAACGTCATCGCGCCCGCGCGACAAACGACGAGGTCCGCGGACGCGAGCTCGTCGACCATCGGATCGAGATACGGAACGACGCGCGCGTTCGCGAACGGCGTGTCGCGATACTGCGCCTGCACCTTCTCGTGATCGGTCGGGCCGGTCTGATGCACGATCTCAATCGCGTCTTTCATCGACGCGAGGTGCGGCAACGCCGCGAGCACCGCGTTATTGATCACCCGTGAGCCTTGCGAGCCGCCGAAGATGAGCAGACGTTGGCGGCTGGTAGTCGACGGCTGGCGGTTCGCTTCGAAGAACTCTTTGCGAATCGGATTGCCGGTGACGACGCCGTCTTTCTCTCTGCCGAGTCGCGGCAATGCTTCTTCGAATGCAACGGCGACTGCAGTCACAAGACGCGAGACGCCGCGATTCGCGAGTCCGGGAAATGCGTTCGCTTCGTGAATGATGCTCGGCACGCGACGCAGCACCGCGGCGATGAGCACGGGTCCGGATGAATAGCCACCGACGCCGAGGACGACGTCGGGCTTGTGCTTGCCGATCAGGCGGAAGGCCTGGATGAATCCGAGCGGCAGGCGCGCGAGATTGCGCAACAGATCGAGTCCGCCTTTGCCTTTGAGTCCACCGACCTGAATGAATTCGAGCGGAAAGCCGGCCTTCGGCACGATCGTCTTTTCGAGACCGTATTCGGTGCCGACGAAGACCACGCGGCGCGACGCGTCGCGCGCGGTGAACTCACGCGCAATGGCGATGGCCGGATAAATGTGCCCTCCGGTCCCGCCGCCCGCGATCATCAGTGTCTTCACGCCCTGCTCCCCATTCACGACACCTTTCGTTTCAGCCGGACTGCTGTGAGAAATTCAGAAGCAGCCCCACGGACATGAGGCTCGCAATGAGCGATGAGCCGCCGTAACTCACGAGCGGCAGCGGAATGCCTTTGGTCGGCAACAGACAAACAGTCACGCTGACGTTGATGAGCGCCTGAATCGCGAACATCAGCGTGCAACCCAGTGCTGCATAGAACGCGAAGCGATCCTGGCTGTAGCGCGCGACACGGAATCCGCGCCACGCGAGAATCGCAAACGCGCTGATGAGTGCGAGTGCGCCGATGAATCCGAGCTCTTCGCCGATGATCGAGAAAATGAAATCGGTGTGCGGCTCGGGCAGAAAAAACAATTTCTGTCTGCCGTTGCCGATGCCGAGTCCGTCGAAGCCACCGGTGCCGAGGGCGATCAGTGACTGCATCGCTTGAAAGCCGGCGCCGAGCGGATCGCTTTCCGGATTGAGAAACGTGAGCAAACGCTCGCGCCGATACGCAGCACTGACGGCGAAGTAGCCGACTGCGGGGATCACAGCGAGCAACGTGATCGCGAGGTATTTCCACGCGACGCCCGCGCAATAAATCATCCCCGCCGCGATGAGCATCAACGTCGTCGCGGTGCCGAAGTCGCGGCCGAGCAACACGAGTCCGGCGACGAGGGAGAGGATGAAGCCGAGTGGCAGCAGCGTCGTCGTGACGTCGTTGATGCGCTCTTCGCGACGCGCGAGGAACGCGGCGATGAACAGAATCATCACCGGCTTCGCAAACTCGGACGGCTGCAATTGAAAGCCGGGCAGATGAATCCAGCGATGCGTGCCGTTGATCGGCGACTGGAACAGCGCGACGATCAATGCCAGGGCGATTGCGATGACGCTGCCGTAAATGATCTTGCGGTTCTGCAGCAGCGCCGGATTGACGTGCATCAGGAAGACCATGCCGATCGAGCCGGCGGCGAGAAACACGATCTGCTTCGTCAGGAAGTAGTACGGACCATGACCGAAGCGCTGCGTCGCGATCATCGCGGACGCGCTGTAGATCATGACCATCCCGACGACGACGATGATCGTCGCGGTCGAGAAGAGCCACGAGTCGTAGGTGAGCTTGCGGCTCATAGCGCCCTCACCAATTCTTCGAAGACCTGACCGCGATGTTCGAAATTGCGGAACTGATCGAAGCTCGCGCACGCCGGCGAGAGCAGCACGACGTCGCGGCTCTGCGCGTTCGCGCGGGCCCACTCGATCGCACGCTGGATGTCGCCCGCGGGAACGATCGTCGTCGTGCCGTCGAGCGCTTCGGCGATGCGTGACGCAGCCGAGCCGATCGTGACGACGGTGCGCGCTTTCGCTTGCACGAGGTCGCGCATCTTTTCGAACTCGCCCGCTTTGTCTTTGCCGCCGAGAATCAGAATCACGCTCGACGCGTCGAAGCCTTCGAGTGCCTTCAGCGTCGCGTCGACGTTGGTGCCTTTCGAGTCGTTGATCCAGCGCACGCCATCGAGCTCGCGCACGAGGACCATGCGATGCGGCAGCCCCGCAAACGTGCCGAAGGCGATCTGCACATCGACGTCATCGACGCCGACTGCGCGCGCCGCGAGCCACGCCGCGAGTGCGTTCTCGACGTTCGCGAGTCCTTCGAGTCGCAGCGAGGAACGCGGGATGCGGCGCTCGTCGCCGCCGAGGCTCATGACGAGATCGTCGCCGTCGAGCCAGGCGCCCGTTTCGACCGGAGTCGAGCCGGAGAAGCGCCACACCTTCGCGGTCGCGTCACGCGCACTGCTACGACGTTCGCTCGCGTTGACGATCGCGGTGTCGCCCGATTCCTGATTGCGGAAGATTCGGTACTTCGCCGCGGCGTACGCATCGAAGTTCGGATAGCGATCCATGTGATCGGGCGTGATGTTGAGCAGCAGCGCGACGTTCGCGTGGAACGTGTCGACGGATTCGAGTTGGAACGACGAGAGCTCGAGCACGTACGTGCGCGGATTCTCGAGATCGAGCGCCGCGATGAGCGGCTCGCCGATGTTGCCGGCGACGATCGGATTGCGCCCCGCGACGCGGAGGACTTCGCCGATGAGCGCCGTCGTCGTCGACTTGCCGTTCGAGCCGGTGATCGCGATGACGGTGCCTTTGAGATAGCGATACGCGAGCTCGATCTCGCCGATGATCGGAATGCCGCGCGCGGCGGCTTCGCGAAGCAGCGGACCTTGCAGCGGCACACCCGGACTGGCGACGACTTCCGTGATCCCGTCGAGCAGCACGGCATCGTGCACGCCGAACGCGCGCACGACGCGCGGGTCGAGGTCGTACGGCATCGACGGCGCGGCGTCTTTGTCCGTCAGCACGACGGACTCGTCGCGTGCGACGAGAAAATTCGCCGAGGCGACTCCGGATTTCGCGGCTCCAACGACGAGTGTGGTCATCTGAGCTTGAGCGTCGCCAGCGAGACCATTGCGAAGATGATCGCGATGATCCAGAAGCGAACGACGACCTTGGTTTCCTTCCAGCCCGAAAGCTCGAAATGGTGATGCAGCGGCGACATCTTGAAGATGCGCCGGCCGGTGAGCTTGAACGATGCGACCTGCAGGATCACGGACATCGCCTCGAGCACGAACAGACCGCCGACGAGGACGAGCAGCAACTCCTGTTTGATCATCACGGCGAGACAGCCGATTGCGCCGCCAAGAGCGAGCGATCCGACGTCACCCATGAAGATCTCAGCGGGATGCGCGTTGAACCATAAGAAGCCGAGTGATGCCCCGACCATGGCTCCGCAGAAGACTGCGAGCTCGCCGGTTTGCGGCACCCACGCGATGTGCAGGTAGTCGGCAATGCGCGCGTGACCGGTCGCGTATGTGAGCACGGTGTACGTGACCGCGGCGATGAGCGTCGAGCCGATGGCCAGACCGTCGAGACCGTCGGTGAGATTCACCGCGTTCGACGCGCCGACGAGCACGAACATCACGAAGCCGATGTAGAGAAATCCGATGTCGAGCTTGAAGGTCTCGGGCTTGAAGAACGGGAACGTGATCACCGTGTTGTAGTTGTTCTTCAGCATCGGCAAGTACGCGATCGCGAGTGCCGCGAGCGCCGCGACGCCGAACTGCGCCGCGAATTTCTGCGTCGAGGTGAGGCCGAGGTTTCGTTTCTTGGCGAGCTTGCGATAGTCGTCGACGAAGCCGATCGCCGCGTAGGCCGCGGTGACGAAGAGCACGATCCAGATGTACGGATTGAAGATGTCGGCCCAGAGGATCGTCGGGATGAGAATCGCGACGTTGATCAGGATGCCGCCCATCGTCGGCGTGCCGGCTTTGACCTGGTGCGACTTCGGACCTTCCTCGCGGATGTACTGGCCGAGCTTGATGCGGCGCATCCGCTCGATCAGCCACGGGCCGAGGATGAACGAGATCAGCAGCGCGGTGAGCGCGGCGAATGCCGTCCGGAACGTGATGTATCGGAAGACATTGAAGCCGACGAAGTGGTCGCGCAGGTTGAAGAGGAGGTGGTAAAGCATTTACCTCGTGCCCTCGGTGTTAGCGGTTGGCGGTTTGCGGTTGGCGGTTTCCAGAATGGCAACAGCCTTGTCGAGACCGACGCCACGTGAACCTTTGATCAGTACGAGATCGCCTTCGCGAATGAAGTCTTTGAGGAACTCGCCTGCGGCTTCGGCGTTGTCGAAGTGATGCAATGACTCGTCGTTGAAGCCCGCGTCTTTCGCGCCTTCGAGCATGAACTTCGTGCGCTTGCCGACGCCGATCACGACGTCGATCGACTTCGGCATTTCGCGTCCGGCGTCGCGGTGGAAGCGTTCTTCGTGTTCTCCGAGCTCCAGCATGTCGCCGACGACGGCGATGCGGCGGCCGGTCGTATCGGCCTGCGTCATCAGCTCGAGCGTGCGCTTCAGCGCGTACGGATTCGAGTTGTACGTGTCGTCGTAAATCGTCGCGCCACGCCAAGGGATGATCACGCCGCGGTGATACGCGGGCTGGACGTTCTTCACGCCGCGCTCAATGCCGTCCCACGAGATGCCGACGGCGCGTGCCGTCGCGATCGCGGCGAGGAGGTTGTCGAGGTTGTGGCGTCCGGGGAGCAGGAGCTCGAGCTCGCGCGTCGTGCCTTCGGCTTCGAGCGTGAAGCGCGTGCCGAGGAGACCGCGCTCGTGGATGTTCGTCGCGTGGTACTGCGCGTCGTGCTCGATGCCGTACGTGACAATGCGGCCTTCGAATCCTTTGCTGATGCGCACGACGTGTTCGTTGTCGTTGTTGATGACGATCGTGCCGCCGGGCGTCACGTTCTCGAGCAGCTCGCGCTTCGCTGCGGCGATCCCTTCGATCGTGCCGAAGTGCTCGATGTGCACCGGCGCGATGTTCGTGTAGACGCCGACGTGCGGGCGCATGAGTCCCGCGATCTCGGCGATTTCGCCGGCGTGATTCATCCCCATCTCGCTCACGACGACTTGTGCGTCGTCGGGCATGTTGTCGAGGCAGAGCGGCGCGCCGATCTGATTGTTGAAGTTCCCCCACGACTTGTGAGTCTTGCGCTCGGTCGCGATCAATGTCGCGATCATTTCCTTCGTCGTGGTCTTGCCCGCCGAGCCGGTGATGCCGATCAGCGTGACGTCGTACTGATTGCGGATCGCCTGCGCGAGCCGCTGCAGCGCCTTCGACGTGTCGTCGACCTGGATGATGGCTTTGTCCGTCTGTTCGGGCACGCGCGACACGACTGCGCCGCGCGCCGTCTGTAGTGCCTGCGCGAGGTAGTCGTGTCCGTCGAGGCGATCGCCTTTGATCGCGAAGAAGACGGAGTCCGGCTGCACCACGCGCGAGTCGATGACCACCGACGAAGACTCGGCGTCACCGCCTTGTATGACGGTGCCGCCGATCATCGAGGCGAGCTGCGTGAAGGTCAGCGTGGGCATGACGCTCCCTTCGGGCTGGCGGCTGACGGCTGTCGGTTGTCGGTGGACTCGGTCCCGCGCGAGCCAGCGCGGGCCGTCCTTCCTTTCGCGGATCGGGTGAGGTACGCGATCGGTTCCCCCGACATCGGACAACCGACAACTGACAACCCGCCTGATCCCGCCTTCCGGCTCCGCCGCGTTTCGTCGCCTGTGCTCGTCCCCTTCCCCAGGAACTGCCCAGCGAACACCATCCGCCCGCCCTCGCCGAAACCGACCGACGGAGCCGGAACGCGGCACCAGATCGGACGATCAAAATGATAGAAGAATTTCATGACGAATATCAAGATGATTTTTCGTTTCTTTTAGTGAGAGCAATTTCCGCTTCTTCGCGATCGTCGAAGTGGATGACCTGGTCGCCCGCGACCTGATAGGTCTCGTGACCCTTGCCGGCGATGACGACCACATCGTCCTTGCCGGCTCGCGCGATCGCGTCTTCGATCGCCGCACGGCGATCGGCGATGGCGCGGTACTCGCGACCCTGAATGCCGGCCGCAATCGCGTCGATGATGGCCTGCGGGTTCTCGCCGCGCGGGTTGTCGCTGGTGATGATCACTTCGTCCGCGAGCCTCGCGGCGATCTCGCCCATCTGCGGACGTTTGCCGCGATCGCGATCGCCGCCGCAGCCGAAGAGAATCCAGACGCGACGCTCACCGGCGATCTCGCGCACGGCGTGCAGCAGCTTCTCGAGCGCATCGGGTTTGTGTGCGTAGTCGACGATGACCGTCGGCCCGCCCACACTGGCGACGCGCTCGAAGCGGCCACGCACGGATTCGAGGTTGCGGATGCCCGCCTCGATCTGCGTGATCGGAATGTCGACGACGAGCGCCGCGCCGATCGCGCCGAGCCAGTTGTAGAGATTCGGCAGGCCGAGGAGCGAAGACTCGATGCGGATCGGGCCGTGCGGCGTGACGATCGTGCCGTTCAAGCCGTCGACGCTTTTCGTGAAATCGGACTTCGGATGGATGTCCGCGTTCGACTCGAGTCCGAACGTCAGCGCGTTCGCACCGAGCTCGTTCGCAAGGCGGCGTCCGTATTCGTCGTCGATGTTGACGACGGCGGTGCGGCGCGTGCGATCGATCTGATCGAAGAGCATCCGCTTCGCCGCGAAGTAGTCCTCGAAGTCTTTGTGAAAGTCGAAGTGCTCGCGCGAGAGGTTCGTGAACACGGCCGCGGCGAAATGCACGCCGTACGTGCGGTGCAGCGCGAGCGCGTGCGACGAGACTTCCATCACCGCGTGATGCACGCCTGCCTCGACCATCTTCGCGAACCACTCCTGCAGCACGACGGAGTCGGGCGTGGTGCGATCGGCGACGAGGCGTTCGTCACCCGCGCGATATTCGATCGTGCCGATGAGGCCAACCGGCTCCGCGCCCGCGTCGAAGATCGACTCGATCATGCGCGTCGTCGTGGTCTTGCCCGACGTGCCGGTCACGCCGACGAGCGAGAGCTTGCGCGCCGGACGGCCGTAGAAGTTCGATGCGATGGTCGCAAGCGCGGCGCGCGGGTTGTCGACGACGACAGTCGCCGGTTGGTCGCTGCCGGCTGACGGCGTCACGATCGCGACTGCGCCTTTGTCGATCGCTTGTTTAATGAACTGCGTGCCGTCCTTCGCGGTACCAGGGATGGCGACGAACAGCGCGCCCGGCTTCACCATGCGCGAGTCCGGCGTCACGCTGGTGACGTCGACGTCGGCGGAGCCGTGAATCGAGAGCACGGGAACATCGATGAGGAGCTCGGACAGTTTCATCCACGCACCTCCGAAAAGGTCAGGGTTACGCGACGCGTTGCGGGCAGAGCTGCGCCCGGCTGAGGTTCTTGTGAGGTCACCACTCCGCTTCCGATGGTCCGCACGGCAAGGCCACTGGCGACAGCGCGCGCAATGGCAGCGCGCGCATCGAGACCTCGCAGATCGGGCATACCCGACGCCGGACCGGCACTGCGAGGCGGTTGCGAAAACGCGGCCAGCAACGGCTTGCCGACCCCGATCGAGCGCGACGGAATCGATGGTTGCACGCCGAGGTAGCGGAGCGAGGCTTCGGCGATCTCGCGGAAGGCGGGCGCGGCGACGGTGCCGCCGTAGTGCTCGCCACGCGGCTCATCGATGACGACGAGGATCGAGAGTCGCGGACGATCGGCCGGAACGTAACCGGCGAACGAGCCGACGAAGCGATCGTTGGAGTATCCGCCGCGCGCGTATTTCTGCGCGGTTCCGGTCTTGCCGGCGACGGCGTGCTCGTCGAGCTTCGCGTTCGAGCCGGTGCCGCGGACGACGACGTTCTTCAGAATTTCGTTGAGCAAGGCCGCGGTCTTCTCCGACATCACACGTTTCGGTTTGTGGCTCTGCGGCTCGCTGACGATCGCGCCATCCGTGTCGACGACGCGCTTCACGATGCGCGGCTCGACGAGCAGCCCACCCGTCGCGACGGAGTTCACGGCGCGAATGATCTGCAGCGGCGTGACGCCGATCTCCTGTCCGATCGAGATGCTCGCCGGCGAGACGACGGTCCAGCGATCGGTGCCGCGCAGCAATCCGCTCGACTCGCCAGGCAGCGGAATGCCGGTGCGCTGGCCGAAGCCGAAGCGGCGGATCCAGTCGTAGAAGCGCGTCTGACCGAGTGCGAGTCCGACGCGCGCCGTGCCGACGTTCGACGAGTTGACGATCACGTCTTCGAACGAGAGGAGGTCGTAGCGATGACCGTCGTGCTCGTGAATGGTGATGTTCGCGATCGTGATCTCGCCGTTGCCGCAGTCGAGGAACTGCGACGGTGTGACGATGTGCTCTTCGAGTCCGGCGGACGCGGTGACGATCTTGAAGGTCGAGCCGGGCTCGTAGAAGTCCTGCACGTTGCGGTTCTTCCACGCGACGGGCGTGAAGTCGCGGAAGCGATTCGGATCGAAGGTCGGATACGACGCCATCGCGAGGATGTCGCCACTGTCCGGCTCCATGACGATCACCGAGCCGCCGGTCGCGCGATATTTCTCGACCGCGCCTTTCAGCGCGCGCTCGGCGATGAATTGAATGACGGAGTCGATGGTGAGGACGACGTGATGTCCGTCGCGCGGACGGTTCGCGCCGTCGCCGCCGACGAGATAGACGCCGCGACGCGCATCCTTCAATAACGTGACTTTGCCCGGCGAGCCGCTGACCTGCGAGTCGAACGAATGCTCGATGCCGCCAAGGCCGTTGCCGTCGACGCCGGTGTAGCCGATGACGTTCGCGGCGAGCGTCGCGCGCGGATACGACCGGCGATGCGCTTCCATGAAGTAGATGCCCGGCAATCCGAGCTTCCGAACTTCGGCCGTGGTCTCGAGCGGCAACTGTCGCGCGATCCACGCGAAGCTGTTCTCGGAGCGGAGTTTCGTTTCGATGTCGCGCGCGGTCAGGCCGATGGCTTTGACGCTCGCGAGTTTCTTCGCGACGGCTTTGCGATCGGTGATCGCCTGCGGATCGGCATAGATGGATTCAGCAGCAACGCTCTCCGCGAGGACGCGTTCGCGCGCATCGAGGATCGAGCCGCGCACGGGATTCAACGCGAGGGTCCGCTCCTGCTGGCTCTTCGCACGCGCGACGTAATGGTCATGTCGCGCGAGCTGCACCTGCGCGAGTCGGATGACGACGACCACGCCCCACGCGGCGAGGAAGGCGAAGACCTGAAGAAGCCGGCGCTGGGAGACGTTCATCAGCGCGCTCCGTTTGTTGGGCGTACATCGCCCGTCGCAGGGGATCCCGCGCTGGCGCGCGGGATGACACGAGAAAGCGCGCCGTTGGTGTCATCCCGTGCGTCAGCACGGGATCCCGCGCCGACCATCGTTGACACTTCGCCAGCC
This sequence comes from Thermoanaerobaculia bacterium, assembly GCA_036383875.1. Taxonomy (GTDB): domain Bacteria; phylum Acidobacteriota; class Thermoanaerobaculia; order Gp7-AA8; family Gp7-AA8; genus QHVT01. Next base: position 17,292 of record DASVNL010000055.1, on the reverse strand, counting down.
CGCTTCTCCACCATCACGATGGCCGCGGGCCGCGCCGCTTCGAATCCGAGCTTTGCGACCTGCTTCTCGACGGCGTCGAACGACGTCAGGCGATCGAGCTCGGCCTGAAGCTGTTTGTGGGCGGTCTCCTGCTCCTTCAGCGTTTTCTGGAGTTGCGTGGCTTCGCGGCCGAGGCGGATGACCTCGAGGTTCTGCCAGGCGAAGACGAGCAGGAAGAATCCGATCGGAACGCCGAGCGAGAGGACGGCGAGAAGCTCACGGTTTCGCTGGCGATCTTTCTCGCGAACGATGTGAGTGTTGTCGATCGGTTTTTTCTGAGCGTACATGACCGGGGACGCGATTCCGCGCAAAGCCGATGAACAAGGGTGAAGATCTGCCTACAAGCACGATGCGACGAGCCATCCACACACACCCACGCTCCACGCTCCACCCCTCCCGAGCTCCCCTACCGCACACACACCCGACCCTTCCCCAACCTTCACCCTTGCTCATCGGCTCCGAGCAAAGTTGTTGCGAATTCCGGGTTGCACGTCGGGTGGGCACCTGATCCAGATCTCTTCCGCCCTTCGACGCGCAACCCGCAAACCGCAACTAAACTCGCTGTGCAATCCGCAGCTTTGCGCTGCGCGATCGCGGATTCCGCCCCTCCTCCTCGTCTGAAGCAGTCAATGGTCGTCCGGTGAGAATCTCGATCTCCGCCTTCGCGCCACACCCGCAAACCGGCATGTGCGGCGGACAGGTGCACTCCCCTTCGAGTCTGCGGAACGCGCGTTTGACGATCCGATCCTCGAGTGAGTGAAACGAGATGATCGCGATGCGCGCCTCCGGTTCGAGGACGCTCACCGCGTCGTCGACGAACGTGTCGAGTCCGACCAGTTCCTCGTTCGTCGCGATGCGCAGCGCCTGGAACGTCAGCGTCGACGGGTCGATGTCGTGGTATCGCGCGTGTTTCACGCTGCGAATCACTTCCGCGAGCCGCGACGTCGTCGTGATCGGCGCTTCCTCGCGGGCCGCGACGATCGCTCGCGCGATGCGTTTGGCCATCGGCTCTTCGCCGTAATCGCGAAGAATCCGAGTCAGCTCGTATTCGTCGAGCGTGTTCACGAGATCCGCGGCCGAGCGGCCTTCCGATCCCATGCGCATGTCGAGCGGACCTTCGAAGCGAAACGAGAAGCCCCGCTCCGCGTCGTCGAGTTGCATCGAGGAGACGCCCAAGTCGGCCAGCAGGCCGCTCACGCGTTCGATGTTCGACTGCTTCAGGATGTCAATGAGCGATTCATGACGCCCGCGGGCGAGCGTCACACGGTTTCCGAAGCGGCTCAGCCGCTGCCGGGACCGTTCGAGCGCCTCGGGATCGCGATCGATGCCGAGAAGCCGGACTTCGGGATGGCGCTCCAGGAGCGCTTCCGCATGTCCGCCGAGACCGATCGTCGCGTCGACGAGAACGCCGTCGCGGCGTGCGGGCACGAGGTGCTCGAGGATTTCGTTTAAAAGAACAGGTTCGTGTTTCATGCGTTGCCTTCTCTGAGGCAACTAGACGCCGTGCAACTCCAACTCCTTGAAATCGTCCGCGGTGAGCGGGGTCTCCGCGAGACGCTTCTGGATCTTCGGTTCGTTCTCGACGATCAAATGGTCCTGATTGCCAAGGACCACGACGTCTTCCGCGATGCCGGCCATCGCGCGGAGCACGGCGGGAACGAGCAGCCGTCCCTGTGCATCCATCGATGCGACCTGGCCGAAGTAGTTCACGCGCTCGAGGTACTTCGCCTTCGCCTGTGAGGACGACGGCACCTTCGCGAGTCGCGACTGCTTCTCGAACCACACCGCCAGCGGATAGACGAGCGCCTTCTGGCCGTCCTCCGAGGTGACGAAGCAGTCCACGCCGTAACGCTCTTCAATGATCTTGCGGAAGCCCGCCGGGACCTTCAGCCGACCCTTGTCGTCGATCTTCGCGGGGCTGTGCCCCATGAGTACGCTGAGTTCCACGGCTAGTAGAGCCTTTTCTGCTTCATTCCGCGTGTTTCGGTGCCTGTTTGTACCACCAGCAACCACTACTGTCCACAACTTTCCACCTGAGCACGCGAAAAAAGCGCGGCCGCAATGGCCGCGCTTGCCGTGATTGGGGAGTTGCTACTTCACCGTCTTCTTGAACTTCCCGACGATCTCGCTTCCGACGAGACTGTCCGCCGCGCCGAGGACCTTGCGGATCGTCTCGAAGACGTCCTCACTGCCGCTCCAGTGCTCGCGGAGAATCTCGGCGTCCGTGTCGGTCAACAGCGAATTCAGCAGGTAGACGCCGAACACGAGGTCGTCGAGGTAGCCGATTGGGCCGAGGAAGCCCTCGGGCATGATGTCGAGGGGGAAGAGGTAGTAGGCGATACCGCTGCCGAGGAGCATCTTGTGCTTCGAGTTGACGCGCGAGTCGTTGATGAGGCGCCACAGGAGAATGAAGATGTCCGGCACGAGCAGCAGGAACTCGCCTGACTTGCCCACCAGACTCCCCTTCTTCTCGAGATAGCTGCGAATCCCGTTGCGCATCCGGTCGTAGAAACGCTGCGCGCGATCCTTCGACACGGGGCCGCTGAGCTCCGCGCTCATTTCATCGTTGAGCTCGTTGATGTCGACGTCTGCGTCGTCGTCAAACCTTAGTTCCTGGTCCATTCACTCCTCCAGTGGGTAATGCGCCGGCCGGAAGGTCCGCACCGCCGCGTCCCAGCGTTACCGCGAGACCGCCGTCGATGATCCAGATTTTCTGGATGTCCGCGGAGACGAAAGATGGCAAAAACCGATCCAGCGAGATCACGAGCGTCGCCGGCTCTTCGTATTGAACGAGGTCGCGCGGCAAACGGTTGCGCACCAGTCCGACCAGCAGCGCCGGCACGGGGATCGGCCCGGCCGAGATTCGCGTGAGCGGAACGCGCACCGTCGTTCCCTTCGCCTCGATGCGCGGAATCTCGACCGAGAACGGGACGCTGATGAACTTTCGCACCGATCCCTGCACGCGCAGCAGTCCGTTCTCGAACTTCAACTCGATGCGCTCGACCGTCGCGTCGCCCGCGATCGCCTCGCGAGCCATCGCGTTCAGCCTCGCGCCGTCGATGCGGACGTCGAGTGAATCCCATTCGATGAAGCGGCGCACGTCCGTATACTATGCCGCGCAGTGCCCAAAAGGACCGACCTCCACTCCATTCTCATCATCGGATCCGGACCCATCGTCATCGGACAGGCCGTCGAATTCGACTATTCAGGTACCCAGGCGTGCAAAGCGCTGAAAGACGAAGGGTATCGAATCATCCTCGTGAATTCGAACCCCGCGACGATCATGACGGACCCCGAGTTCGCCGATCGGACGTACATCGAGCCGCTCACGCCTGAATCGCTGGAGCGGATCATCGAGCGCGAGAAACCCGATGCGATCCTGCCGACCGTCGGCGGCCAGACCGGGATCAATCTCGCGATGGCGCTGTATGAGAACGGCGCGCTGAAACGCCACAACGTCGAACTGATCGGCGCGAACTACGAGGCCATCAAGACGGCCGAAGATCGCCAGCTCTTCAAAGAAAAGATGATGAGCATCGGCGTCGACGTGCCGCAGTCGACGTACGCCGCATCCGTCGAAGACGCCGAACAATTCGCGACGCGCATCGGCTACCCGCTCGTCATCCGCCCCTCCTTCACCCTCGGCGGATCCGGCGGCGGCATCGCGTACAACGTCGAAGAGTTGCGTTCCATCGTCGCGCGCGGCGTCGACCTCTCGCCCGTGCATCGCGTGCTCGTCGAACAGTCGGTCATCGGCTGGAAAGAGTTCGAGCTCGAAGTCATGCGCGACTGCGCGGACAACGTGATCATCGTCTGCTCGATCGAGAACTTCGATCCGATGGGCGTGCACACCGGCGACTCGATCACCGTCGCGCCGCAGCAGACACTCACCAACTCCGAGTACCAGGCGATGCGCGATGAAGCGAAGCGCATCATCCGCGCGATCGGCGTCGAGACCGGCGGCTCGAACATCCAGTTCGCGGTCCATCCGCAGACCGGACGCCGCATCTGCATCGAGATGAATCCGCGCGTGTCGCGCTCCTCGGCGCTCGCGTCGAAGGCGACCGGCTTCCCGATCGCGAAGTTCGCCGCGAAGCTCGCCGCCGGCTACACGCTCGACGAGATCCCCAACGACATCACGAAGAAGACGCCGGCGTCGTTCGAGCCTTCGATCGACTACGTCGTCGTGAAGATCCCGCGCTTCTCGTTCGAGAAGTTTCCGAACACGCCGCAGCTCCTCAGCTTCTCGATGCAGTCCGTCGGCGAGGCGATGGCGATCGGCCGGACGTTCACCGAGGCGCTGCAGAAAGGTCTGCGGTCGCTCGAGATCGGCGTGGCCGGACTCGAGACGCGCGGCCACACGCGCGAGCAGATGCCTGAGTTGCTGCGCACGCCGACACCAGAACGCATCTTCGGAGTCGGTGATGCATTCCGCGTCGGCATGACGGTCGAGGAGATTCACGCGCTGTCGTTCATCGACCCGTGGTTCCTGCGCGAGATCCGCAAGATCATCGAGCTCGAAAACCACGCGCGCATGACGCACTACACCGAGCCATCGCTGCGCACGCTCAAGCGCAACGGCTTCTCCGATCGCCAGCTCGCGAAACTCACGAAGCGCACCGAGGACGACATCCGCAAAGAACGTCATTCGCTCGGCGTGCGTCCGGTCTACAAACGCGTCGACACGTGCGCCGCGGAGTTCGAAGCGACGACGCCGTACATGTACTCCACGTACGAGCGCGAGAACGAAGCCGAGCCGACGAATCGCCGCAAGGTGATCATCCTCGGCTCCGGTCCGAACCGCATCGGCCAGGGCATCGAGTTCGACACGTGCTGCGTGCACGCGTCGTTCGCGCTGCGCGAGATCGGCTTCGAGACCATCATGGTCAACTGCAATCCCGAGACGGTGTCGACGGACTACGACACGTCGGATCGTCTCTACTTCGAGCCGCTCACGCTCGAAGACGTGCTCGAAATCGTCGAGCTCGAGAAGCCCGAAGGCGTGATCGTGCAGTTCGGTGGACAGACGCCGCTGAAACTCGCGAAGCAACTCGCCGATGCGGGCGTGCCGATGTGGGGCACGTCGGTCGATTCGATCGACGTCGCCGAAGATCGCGAGCGCTTCGGCGCACTCGCGCGCGAGCACGACATCCGCGTGCCGAAACACGGCACGGCGATGAACGAGCCCGAAGCGCTCGAAGTCGCGAAACGCATCGGCTATCCCGTCGTCGTCCGACCCTCGTACGTCCTCGGCGGACGCGCGATGGCCATCGTCTACGACGAGCAGGCGCTCTCCGCGTATATGGCCCGCGCCGTCGAAGCCGCGCCCGGACATCCGATCCTCGTCGATCACTTCCTCGAGGACGCGATCGAGATCGACGTCGACGCGGTGTCGGACGGAACGGACGTCATCGTCGCGGGCGTGATGGAGCACATCGAGCTCGCAGGCATTCACTCCGGCGACTCGACGACCGTCATCCCGCCGTACATCATCGGCCACCGCGATCAGGACCGCATCCGCCGCCGCACGATCGAGCTCGCGAAAGCGCTGAACGTCGTCGGATTGATGAACGTGCAGTACGCGATTCAGAACGGCGAGCTGTACGTGCTCGAAGTGAATCCGCGTGCGTCGCGCACGGTGCCGTACGTTTCGAAAGCGACCGGCGTGTCGTTCGCGAAAATCGCGGCGAAGGTGATGGCCGGCATGTCGCTGCGCGAGCTCGGACTGACGAGCGAGCCGCGCGTGCACGGCTACTTCGTGAAGGCTCCGGTCTTCCCGTTCAATCGCTTCCCCCGCGAGGACACGCTCCTCGGGCCGGAGATGAAGTCGACGGGCGAAGTCATGGGCAGCTCGAACACGTTCGGCGAGGCCTACGCGAAAGCACTCCTCGGCGCAGGCACGCGTCTCCCTCTCGAAGGCACGGCGTTCATCAGCGTCAACGACAACGACAAACGTCCGATGGTTGCGAACCTCGCGCGCGATCTCGAATCGCTCGGCTTTCATCTCCTCGCGACCGCGGGGACGAGCGAGTTCCTCGCGAAGCACGGAGTGAAAGCGGACGTCGTGCTGAAGGTGCACGAGGCGCGGCCGAACATCGTCGATCGGATGATCAACGGCGAAGTCGCGCTGGCGATCAACACGCCGTTCGGCAAGTCGGCATTCGTCGACGACACTTACATCCGACGCACCGCGCTGCAGATGAACGTCCCGTGCATCACGACGCTCACCGCGGCGACCGCGTGCGTCGAAGGGATCCGCTCACTGAAGGAAGGCGCGAACACCTTTGCCGCACTTCAGGAACAGCACTCGCGATAAGTGGAGCGGCGGGCGCGAAGCCCGCCGCAGCAATCACTAATCGGAGACGACGACCTGCGCCTTGCCGGTCGCGAGCGACGTCTTGAACGGCGTCATCGCGGTGATCAGATACTCCGCCGACGACCCCGTGAGTCCGGTGACGGGCGTGCTGATCTGACGATGCGGGCGTGCGCCGCCCGGCTTGCGCGTGCGGTACGTGCCCTGCGCAAACGGCGCAGGTTTCGTGAACTCGATGACGATCTCTTCGACCGCGAAGTCCGCGCCGCCGACGTAGCGGAAGTCCCACTCGATTGCTTCGCCGTTGCGCACGGAGACGCTGAGCGGGTTCGGCAGGACGAGGAAGCGTCCCTGCGACTGTTCGACGTCGATGCGCACCGGCACCGTGCGAATCCCCTGTTCCGTGAGGTCTTCGGTGCGGATGAGGCGATCGGAGGATGCGGGAGGTGCGGCGATCGCGGAAGGTGCTTCCGCGCGCGGAGGTGCGGGGATGAACGATGCGGCGCGCGGCTTCTCTTTCGAGAGCCAGGCGGCCGCGGGTGCGCCGTTCGATGTGATGCGCGGACGCGCGCGGCGTCCGCGTTTCTTCTCCGGTTCCGGGGCAGCCGCTTTCGGAGCGGGTGCGGCCGGAGCGGCAGGCGCGACTGGTTTCGCAGCCGGTGCGGCGGCTTTCGGAGCCGCAGCCTTCGGTGCCGCTGGCGCTTTCGCAGGCGCAGCAGCTTTCGGAGCCGCCGCGGCTTTCGGAGCCGGCTTCCCTGCAGCCTTCGGCGCTGGTTTTGGTGCTGGTTTCGCCGCTGGTTTCGCGGGCTTTGCAGGCTTCGCGGCTTTCTTCGGTGCGACGGCTTTTGCCGCCTTCTTCACCGCTTTGACCGCTGCCTTGACGGTCGATTTCGCGAGCGCCTTCACCTTCGCAGCCGCTTTTTTCGCGGGCTTCGCAGGTTTCGGAGCTGGCTTGGCCGCCTTTTTCGGGGCAGCCTTCGACGCTGAGGCTTTTTTCGGAGCGACCTTCTTCTTTGCTGCCGCGGCCGCGCTCTTCACTTTTGCTACGACCTTCTTCGCCGCACCCTTGCTGCTACCCGCCGCTGCGGCCTTCTTACCCTGCGCCTTAGCCATGAACCCTCTTCTCTGGAACCATGGGCTGAAAATTGAATGGCGCAATATAGCAGCGGCTGGCCGGTTCGCCAACCTTGTTATTGAAATACACCGGCCGCGGCGAACCCGCCGTCGATCCCGATGACCTGGCCGGTGATGTACGACGCGGCCGGCATGCAGAGAAATGCAACGAGCGACGAGACTTCCTCCGGCTCGCCGATTCTCCCCGCCGGGGTCACGGCCAGGATCTTCGCCAGCCGCTCCGGATCGTCCAGCACCGGCTGCGCGAGCGGCGTCCGGATGTACCACGGCGCCACCGCGTTGACGCGAATCCCATCCTTCGCCCACTCCGCCGCCAGCGCCCGCGTGAGATGCGCGACCGCCGCCTTCGTCATCGCGTACGGCGCACCCGTCCCGACGTGACGATACGACGCGACCGACGCGATGTTGATCACGCTCGCCTCGCCCGACGCCTTGAGGAGCGGATGCGCGAGCCGGCTGAGCTCGAACACGGAGTCCATGTTCGTCTCGCGAACGCGCAGGTACTCGTCGTACGAATACTCGACCGCCTTCCGCCGGATGTTCATCCCCGCGTTGTTGATGAGGATGTCGAGCTTGTCGATGCCGTCGAAGATGCGCGCGCGATCGACGGGGTTCGTGACGTCCGCGCGAATGTCCGCGCCTTCGCTGCGCGCCACGCGAATGACCTTCGCACCAAACGCCGCGAGCTCGTCCGCGATCGCGAGACCGATGCCTTTCGTCGCACCCGTGACGAGCGCAGTTTTGTTTTCGAGCGTCCAGCGTTTCATGAGGAAGCGATCTCGTCCTTCAACACATCGCGCAATCGATACGCGATCCGCTTGATCAAGTCCCCATCCTCACCCTCGACCATCACGCGCACGAGATTCTCCGTTCCCGAATACCGCACGAGAATCCGGCCGCGTCCGCCCAGCTCATTCATCGCCTCGGCGTACGCCGCCTGATAGTTCGGCAGCGACTCGAGCGCCGGCTTCGCCGCGACTTTCTCGTTCACGAGAAGCTGCGGCATCGGATCGAACGTGTGCAACTGCGAGAAGGGCGCGTTCGCGGACGCGAGGATGTGGCCGAAGACGAGCGCGGTGTGCACGCCGTCGCCAGTCGTGTGGACGCTGAGATCGATGATGTGGCCGGACTGCTCGCCGCCGAGAACCGCGCCGCGTTGCAGCATCGACTCGAGAACGTATTTGTCGCCGACGTTCGCACGCAGCAACTCGATTCCGTCATCTTTCAACTGCTTCTCGAATCCGAAGTTCGACATCACCGTCGTGACGACGACGTCGCCGCGAAGCTCGCCGCGTTCGCGCGCCGACTTCGCCCAGAGATAGATGATCTCGTCGCCGTCGCGGATCTTGCCTTTGTCGTCCGCGAAGATCGCGCGATCCGCATCGCCGTCGAACGCGACGCCGTAGTCGGCCTGCTGTTCGACGACGGTCTGCGCGAGTCGCTGCGGATGCAGCGCACCCGATTGCTCGTTGATGTTGCGGCCGTTCGGCGTGTCGTGAATGACCACGACCTCCGCTCCCGCGCGACGAAAGACTTCCGGCGCGATGCGATGCGCAGCGCCGTAGCCCGTGTCGAGCACGACCTTCCGGCCATCGAGCGCACCCGGCGGAACGCCGCTGATCAGGAACGCTTCGTATTTTTCGATGAGCTCTTCGTTCTCAACGAGCGGCGTCTCGGGAATCGCGACTTCGTCCTGACGCAACGCGCGCAGTTCATCCTCGATCTCTTCTTCGATCGAGTCGGCGAGCTTCATGCCGTCGTGGCCGAAGATCTTCACGCCGTTGTCTTCGAAAGGATTGTGCGAAGCGGAAATCGAGATCGCCGCGGTGGCGTCGGTCACGCGACAGAGGTACGCAATGCCCGGCGTCGGAATGACGCCGACGAGCACCGCCTCGGCGCCACCTTTCGCGATGCCGGCCGAAAGCGCACGCGCGATCTCGGGACCCGACTCGCGCGTGTCCATGCCGAGGAGGATTTTCGTCTTGCCGGCGCGATGCGCGAGCGCTTCGCCGAGGGCGAACATCGTGGCGTTGTCGAGCGGATACTGCCTCGCTTTGGCGCGAATGCCATCCGTTCCGAAGAGAACTCTCATTGAGGTTTGCTTTCTGTGGTCGAAGTGGTGGTGCCGCTCGTATCCGTGCTCGCCAGCGGATTCGGCCCGACTTCGGCGAGGACCGGAACCGTCACCTGCGTCGTGAGCGGCGAGATGACGCGCACCAGCGGCGAGTCCGTGATCACGCCGACGGTCATGGAGAACGTCCCCGTGCGGCCGGTCATGATAATGCGTTCAGTCGTGACCTCGCTGAGATTCATGACCTGCGGTGCAGGCCCTGAAATCAACGCCACCGCCGGGTCCGCCGTCGCCTCGCCGATCACGAATTCGAGTGGCGGATCGCCGACGAGAAACGGCCGGATCGGAACCGTGCGCTGCCGCAGCTCTTCGATGCGGAACCGCACTTTGTTCGGCGTGATCGAAACCACCTCGAGCTCCGGCGGAATGTTGATCGCCTGCGGACGCAGCGTGATCTCCGCCTCGCCCGGCTTCTGAATCCACTTCAGATCGACCGGCACTTCGAGGTTCTGCTGCGCGAGATTGCGGAGTTCGGAGTTGCGACCGCGCACGCGCACTGCGACGCTGCCAGGAATCTCGGTCGTGATCACGAGTCGCGACGGGATGTTGACCAGTGAGAGAGGGACGGTGAAAAGCCGCTCGCGCACCGGCTCGCGGCGCGGTCCGGAGACGACGAACCAGAGCACGAACGCGAGCACCAGCGACGCGATCTTCAACCCGATGTTCTTCATTCGAAGCGCTCCGCGAGGAGATTGCGCAACGTTTCGCGATCGACGTGCTCGCGCAACACACCATCCGCCGCGACCGCGATCGATCCGTTCTCTTCCGACACGACGATCACCAGCGCATCGCTCTCTTCCGAGAGTCCGATCGCCGCGCGATGCCGCGTTCCGTGCGCGAGCTGCGGATCAGGCGTCGCCGTCAGCGGAAGAAACGCGTTCGCCGCGACGATGCGATTACCACGAAGAATCGCGGCGCCGTCATGCAGCGGACCACCCGGCGTGAAGATCGCGACGAGCAACTCCGTCGTCGTCAGCGCGTCGATCGGCTTCGCGCCTTCCTCGTACATCCGCAGCGTCTGCCGCCCTTCGATCGCCATCAAAGCGCCGACGCGTTTCGGCGCGAGTACGTCGCACGCGTTGAGTACCGCGTCGATCGGGAACTCGCCGTTGCGCGGGCGGAAGAACATCGCGAACGGATCGCCGATCATGCGCGCGAGCGCGCGGCGGATTTCCTGCTGGAACAGCACGATCACCGCGAACGGCAGGTAGAAGAAGATCTGCGCCGAGATCGCCTCGAGCGCCGGAAGGTCGAACGCCCGCGCGATGAAGAACGTCGAGCCGAGGACCATCAGGCCGAGGGAGATTTGCATCGCGCGGGTGCCGCGGATGAGCGTGAGGATGAAATAGATGATGAACGCGACGATGAGAATGTCGACCGCGTCGCGCCACGTCGGGTTGAGTTGAAAGAGGCGATCGAAGACGTTCATCGCCGCGCCTCGATCGCCGTCAGCACGCGCAGGAAATCGACCGTCTCGCGCACGTCATGCACGCGCACGATCGCCGCACCGCCACGATGCGCGGCCGCAACCGCGGCGAGCGATCCACTCGCGCGTGCTGCGCCGGATGGCTGGCCGGTGAGATGTCCGATGAATCCTTTGCGCGACGCACCGATCACCACCGGCGCGATGTACGCGAGCTCCGCGCAACGCGCGAGGATCTCGAGGTTGTGCTCGAACGTCTTCGCGAATCCGATCCCCGGATCGACAAAAATCCGATCCTCGGCGATGCCCGCCGCGACTGCCTCATCGCGCCACGTCATCAGGTCTCGCGCGACGTCTTGCACGACGTCGTCGTACTGAATGTGGTCCTGCATCGTGCGCGGCTCGCCACGCATGTGCATGAGGATCACCGGCACGTCACGTTTCGCCGCGACGTTGCGCATTTCGGGATCGTGCTGCAGCGCGCTCACATCATTGATGATGTCCGCACCCGCCTCCAGCGCCGCCTCGGCCACCCGCGCCTTGCGCGTATCGATCGAGATCCGCACGCGACTCCGCGCGCGAATCCCTTCGATCACCGGCACGACGCGCGCGAGCTCTTCGTCAATCGCGACGGCGTCGGATCCGGGACGCGTCGACTCGCCGCCGACGTCGATGATCGCCGCGCCGTCCGCTTCCATCTGCAACGCCGAATCGATCGCCTTCGTACGATCGAAGTGCACGCCGCCATCCGAGAACGAATCGGGCGTGACGTTGAGGATGGCCATGACGGCGAGCATGGCCGTCACACGTCGCGTTCGCGCCGAATCCTTGCGCCCAACGCGTTCAGCCTCTCGTCGATGCGTTCGTACCCGCGGTCGATCTGATGCACGTTGTGAATCGTGCTCTCCCCTTTCGCGCAAAGCGCGGCGAGGAGCAGGGCCATGCCCGCGCGAATGTCGGGGCTCGAAATCTCGCTGCCGTACAGGCGGCTCCCGCCGACGATGATCGCGCGATGCGGGTCGCAGAGGATGATGCGCGCGCCCATCGAGATGAGCTTGTCGGTGAAGAACAGGCGCGACTCGAACATCTTCTCGAAGATCATCACCGTGCCTTCGGCCTGCGTCGCGATGACGACCATGATCGAGAGCAAGTCGGCGGGGAACAGCGGCCACGGGCCGTCGTCGATCTTCGGGACCGCCGCGCCGATGTCGTAGCGCACGCGCAGTTCCTGATCTTTCGGGACGCGGATGTTCTTTCCTTCGAATTTGATCTCGACGCCGAGCTTCTCGAGCATGTGCTTCGTGACATGCATGTGCTCGGGGACGCCGTCTTCGATCAGCAACTCGCTGCGCGTGACGGCCGCGAGTCCGATGTACGAGCCGATCTCGATGTGATCGCTGTTGATGTAGAAGTCGCCGCCGTGCAGTGAGTCGACGCCGTGGATGCGCAGCGAGTTCGTCGCGATGCCTTCGATCTGCGCGCCGAGGAGATTGAGGAAGTGACAGAGATCCTGCACGTGCGGCTCGGCCGCGGCGTTGTAGATCTCCGTGTCGCCTTCCGCGAGGACGGCCGCCATGATCGCGTTCTCGGTCGCGGTGACCGAGGCTTCGTCGAGGAACATCTTCTTCCCGACCAGCGTGCGCGCGGACATCTTGTATTCGTACGCGGAGACTTCGATCTGCGCGCCGAGCGCTTCGAGTGCGAGGAGGTGCGTGTCGACGCGGCGGCGACCGATCGCGTCGCCGCCAGGCTTCGCGACCGCGACCTGGCCGCAGCGCGCGAGCAACGGTCCGGCGAGCAGGATCGACGCGCGGATTTTCTTCGACAGCTCGGGATCGGGATTGCACTCGATCTCGCCCGCGGCGTGGATCTGAAAGACGTTCGGCTCGAGCTTCTCGACCTTCGCGCCGAGGCGCTCGAGAATCTGGAGCATCACACGGACATCCTGAATGTCCGGGAGATTGCGGAGGATGACGGGAGCGTCGGTGAGCAGGCAGCCGGCCAGGATCGGCAGCGCCGCGTTCTTGTTTCCACCGGGCCGGATGGTGCCTTCGAGGCGCCGGCCACCCTCGACAATGAAGCGTTCAGCCATTGCGGCGCATTCTAGACCACGGACGCCGACACCTCGCGGTCGATGCTCTACACTGCACACCGTTATGTCGACTTGGACTAAGGGAGCAATCTCTTGGACGGCACTGAGCCTCGCGCTGCTGGCGTTCGTCCTGGCGCCGGGACCGGAGCGCAGCTTTTTTTCCGGCATGCCTCTCTCATCGAAGGCGACCGCTTTGTTCGTGATGCTGATCGGCGTCGCCGTGGCCATGCTCAACATCCGGCCGCAACGGGCACCGCGATTGGCATGGGCAATCGCCATTGGCGTGGCCGTCGTGGCCAAGGTCGTCCTGGCGAGCCTTCTGGTGACGCCAGGGTGGCATGGTCAGTACTTCACGGGGCAGCTACTGCACGCCGACAAAGTCGAGCCATTACAGCGTGTCTATTTCCCGGCACTTGGGGGTGTATCGGGTCATCGGATCGATCGCGAGCTCCAGTACGACGAGAGCTCATTCGGCCTCGACTTCATCAATGACCTGCAGAGACAGCCCACGTTCGCGCCGCTGCGGCGCAGTAGCGAGCAGCCCATGCGCATGTTGTGGCGCGGATGGACGGACGTCTCACAGCCGACGACCGTCAATGTGGGGATGAGCGCCGCGGGCCTGGTCATCCTTCGGCTTGACCGGATCGAAGTGTGGCGCGGAGTGAATCCCCTGAAAGCGACGATTCCGCTCGCGATGACTCCAGGCGTGCGGGAGATCGAAATCCTCTACGACAAGCCGCGGCATCTGAGCCCCACCATTCGCATCGATGGTCTGCCGAACGTCACGACAACACCGGCCGATGCGGCTGCACTTCGTACCAGCAAAACGGCGGAGCTTGCGATCGTTGCGCTGGGCGTGCTTGTGTTGCTCGCCTTCGCGGCCGCAACGTTCCTTGCCTACTTGCCGTTGCCAGCGACGCTGGCGCGCGTCGATCTCGCGCGGCTGGCGGTGATCGCCTATGCCGCCACGTTTCTGATGTACGCACTCGTAAATACGATCCCGAGGCGCCACGGCACCACGCAACTCGCCGTGGGCGACGACTTCCTCAACTATGAGGGAATGTCGCGTGGGATTCTGCGCGGAGACATCCTGCTGCTCGAAGGCCGCGAACCGGGCACGGGCGAGCCGTATTACCACTACCCGCTCTATCCGTTCGCTCTGGCCGCGACGCACGCGCTCTTCGGAGACGACTTCGCGAACGTGATCCTTTTCAACCTGATCTGTATCGCAATGACCGGGCCGCTGTTTGCGGCTTTTCTACGAAAACACTTGTCCTCGCCCGCAGTGGCCCTCGTCTTGTTGGGCCTATTCGTCTTCGCCTTTGTTTATCTTCGCGCTTACACGCGTACCGCCTATAGCGACAATCTCTATCTCATCACGATGTTCGCCGCTCTGCTCGCCAGCATCCGGGCGCTCGAGTGGCCGCGCATGTCGCGCTTTTTCGTCACGGGAGCATTGATCGCTCTCGCCGCCGCGACGCGTCCGTCAGGCTTCATCTTCATGGCCTTCTACGTGCTGGTGATTCTGTGGTGGAAAGAGCTCGGCACCTTCGCGCAACGGTTGAAGGCGCTGGTGGCGATTTTTGCTGGCTTCGGCGCCGCAGTGTCGCCGTTCACGGTGCGCAACCGTATCGTTTCCGGTCGGTGGGTGATGCTCGTCGGCGGGTACATGTCGATCACCCAATTCCTCTTTCCGCCAGGAATGAAGAACACCATTCCGTTGCAGGTCGACGGAAAGATGCCGACGATCGTGCAAACGATGAAGCAGGTGATGACCGTCATCTCGACGTATCCCGAGATGGTCCTCTGGGTCGAGATCCGCAAAGTACTGTTCACACTCGGCTGGGGATTCGGGCCTACAGGGAGCGACATTCCGTTCTTCGGTCTGTATCCTTTGCTCTTCCTTGCAGCGTTGTTCATGAAACGCATCCCCCGCGAAACGGCGTTCGTACTGGTCGCGTTTCTTCTGTCTCATCTGGCGTCGATGGTGCTCGCCGCGCCCTGGACCTACGGCTTCAAATCGATCGTCCCGTTCCATCTCGCTTGCATCATTGGGGCGGCATTTCTGCTGAAACCCCGCACAGTCGAAAGTCATGTCTAAGATTCTGGTTTCGCTCGTGACGCCGGTGTACAGCGGCGCCTCGTACCTGCAGGATCTCGCGGACGCCATCGATCGTGCGCGCGACGAAGCGCACCGCAGCGGAATGCCTCTCGAGATCGTCGAGGCGATCTTTGTCGACGACGGCGCCATTGACGACTCTCCACGCATCATCGACGAGCTCCAGCGCCGCCATCCCTGGATCCGCGCAATTCACCTGTCACGCAACTTCGGTCAGCACACAGCAACCGCGGCCGGAATCCTGCACACATCCGGCGATTGGATCGTCACGCTCGATGAAGACCTGCAGCACGAGCCGCGTCACGCGATTCCGATGCTGATGCGCGCGATCGCAACCGAAAGCGACATCGTCTACGCGTCGTCCACGCACCGCGTACATCGGTCCGCGTTCCGCAACTTCACGTCAAAGGCAACGAAAGCGCTCGTCGGGTGGCTGGCCGGTGAAAGCGCGATCCGCCGCTTCACGAGCTTTCGCATGCTGCGCGGCAGCATCGCGCGTGCCGCGAGTTCCGTGGCCACGCACGACACATATTTCGACGTCGTACTGACGTGGTTCACGAAGCGCATCGAAACGTTGCCGCTACCGCTGGTCGACATCCGCTCGGAGAGCGGGGAGCGAAGCGGCTACGGCCTGCTGCGTCTTCTGCAACATGGCCGCCGGATGCTCATCGCCGCCGGAATCCGTCCGCTGCGCTTTGCTTCGGCCCTCGGCATTCTCACGGTCTCGTTCAGCGTGCTGCTCGCGGCCTACATCTTCTTTCTCAAGATCTGGTATCCCGAAGTCATCCTGCTGCGCGGATGGGCGTCGCTGATCGTCGTCATCTCGTTCTTCGGCGGATTGACCGCGTTTCTCCTCGGCATCGCACTCGAGTATCTCTCTACGGTCGTATTGCACATTCTCGGGAAACCGACGTTCTTCGTCGTCGACCGAAGCAAGGACGATCTGCTCCGACCCTTTCTGCCTCCGGCGAATGGACAATGATCCTTGCCGATCCTGCGACCGGCGACCCGCATCGCATCCTCGCCTTCGGCGCTGGACTAATCGGCACGAGCGTCATTGACTCGCTTCGCCTGCGCACGCCGCTCTCGCTTTCCGTGTTGCCGCTCGACTGGTCTGATGCCTCCCGGCGTGCGACCGATCTCGCGCACGTCGAAAGCGAGGCGATGAACGCCGCAGTTCGTGGAGCGCGCATCAGCATTCTCTGGAGCGCCGGGCGCGCAGGATTCAACGGCAGCGAACAGAGCACAGCGCTCGAGCTCGACTCATGGCGGGAGGTTCTCGCAATGAGTGCGCGAATCGCCGGCAGATTCAAGGGCGTCGCATTTCACCTGGTCAGTTCAGCAGGAGCGCTTTTCGAAGGACAACGCCTCGTGACGCGCGATGCGGAACCACTGCCGAGGCGTCCGTACGGACGCCTCAAGCTGGAGCAGGAACGATTGCTGCTCGCCGAGGACCGGTTTGCAGCCCGGTGCATCTATCGCGTGTCCACGGCCTACGGTCCGCTTCGTCCGAACGTCCGTGCCGGACTCGTTTCGGCGCTCCTGCTCGCGGCGGCGCGGCGCGAAGTCACACGCATCACCGGCCGGATGGATACGTTACGCGACTTCGTCTTCAGCGACGACGTCGGCGCATTCATCGCCGATGCAATCCTCGGCAGCGAACCGCGTGACGAGATCTCGGTCCTCGCATCGGGCCGGCCGTCTTCGCTCATGGAAGTCCAGAGCATGGTGGAACAGGTCGTTGGACGAAGGTTGCTCGTCACGTACGAACGCGAAACAGCGAATGCGGAGGACATCACCTTCGCCGCGAGTCTGCTGCCGCCGTCCTGGCAACCATCCGACCTCCGCTGGAACATTGGCCGCCTTCATCGTCGCGCGGTGATTGCCGGCACCTGGTAACCGTTGCGCGATCGCGCACGGTTCCGTATCGTGAACGGATGTTCGTGGCCCCCCTCTCCTCCGGTTCAGCGGGCAACGCCTACTGGTTCGAGAGCGATGGGACGGCCATCCTCGTCGATGCCGGGATCGGCCCGCGTGAGAC
>DASVNL010000054.1:0-17035 GCA_036383875.1 Thermoanaerobaculia bacterium | reverse complement strand
GAGCGCTTCAGCATCTACGGTCATCGCGGCAGTCCGAAGCGGTTTCCGGAAAACACGCTCGCATCCTTTGAAGAAACGCTGCGCGCCGGCGCGGATGGATTCGAAACCGACCTTCGCCTTCTTTTCGATCGCACGCCCGTGCTCTACCACGACGACGAGTTGCACGAAGAAGCGATCGAGACGCTGACGTTCACGCAATGCGCGCAACGCGGCGCGATGGTCGAGCGTCTCGCGGACCTCAGCCGCTTCGCCGGACGCGGCACGATGATCCTCGAGATCAAACGCAGCAAGTGGGAGGAGACGCTCATCGACGTGGTCGGCCAGTGGCAGGACTGCGTCCTGGCGTCGTTCGATCACTCCACCATTGCATCGCTGCGGAATCGCGACGTGAACATCCCTCTCGGCATCACGGTCTACGGCTACATCGTCGACCTGGCCTCCTACGCCGCCAACCTCGGCGTCACCTGGTGTTTCCCTCAATACAAATACGTCGACGCGGAGACCGTCGATGCGCTGCACGCCCGCGACATTCGCGTCGTCCCGTGGACCGTGAACCGTCGCTTCGAATGGGAGCGGCTGCGCGAGCTCGGATGCGACGGCGTGATCACCGACTACCCCGCCGAAGCGGTCGAATGGCGCGCCTCACTGGCGTGAGTCCGCGCGAACCTTCTTCAGTTTGCTACACTTGCCAGCCTCATTCGCACAGCACCGCCGGGAGGGAGCGCGGACATGAAGACCTGGGAATACAAGATCATCAACGTCCGGTCGGAGAATTACTCGATGGACCCGCGGCGCGCCGAAGAGTTGAATCGGCTTGGCGATGAGGGGTGGGAGCTCGTGAGCATCACATCCATTAACTTCAAGACCGGCGCGACCGATCACATCGGCATGGTCTTCAAGCGAGAGAAGGCCAGCGCCTCGTAGCGCGGCTCACTCAACGCCAGAACGGGATGTACGCGGCGTCGTCGCGCGCGTCTTTCTTTCGATCCGGCAGCGGAGCCGGTCTCACGATCAGCAGATGACGTCCCGCGACCAGTGAGCTCGCGGGAAGGAGCGCCAGCCGTCCGGCGATGCGTCCTTCCGGATGCCGGTAGAAGAGGAAGCCCGGCTTTTCGATCCGCCGTCCATCCAGCTCGATGGTGTAGATCCTCTCGAAACACGCCGCGATCTCGTCCACGCGTTCCTTCGCGAGCGTCCCACGCGGCGCGACGAACATCCCATCCGCGCGCACCGGCTTCACGCCCGGACACAGCGCACGCATCCGCTCATTGTCTTCGCGCGCGTTGTACGGAATGAAGAGACGCACGTACGGACCTTCCACGACGTCCGACTGGATCGACGGCGCAGTCGCCGCGGTGCCTTCCGCGCGCAGCGAGTCGTAGTGCACCGCACGCAACTGCGCCTCGCGCGCCTGCGACGGATAGTACGAGTAGCTGTCGAAGCCGATGATGCCGCGCGCCAGAAAGATGCTGAACATGAACACGGCGATCATCGAATAGAGGAACGCGATGAGGAGCGCGGTCATGCGCCGGCGCGAGGTGTTCGTCGAGAAGGTGAAGAACACGGGCGCGTAGAGAAAGTTGAAGGTCGGGTAGTACATCCACCGCATGAGCCGCATCGCGCTGCCCTCGACCTTCGGCGCCAACGGCTTCGTCTTCGAGATCTTGTCGACCAACGCGACATACGACTGCAGCACGAGATAGAGCACGAACGATCCGATCACGACCGGCCCGATGTACGAGTCGTCGCCGGTGACCTTCGCCACGATCAGCGCGAGCACCATTGCAGCGAGGGCGCAGACGATGAGCATGAGGAAGAGAAGAAGGAAGAGGAAGACGAACGCGAAGATCGACGCGGCCATGCGGTCGACGCGATCTTCGAGCTCGTTCAACGTCATCAGACGCTCGTCGTAGAACTTGCGATAGATCTCGCCCTGCTCGAGCTTTTCGCGATCGACGCCGCCCGGATACACGCTGCGCAAACTCATGATCGCGACCCAGAAGCCGCGCAGCAGGAAATGTGCGGAGATCGCGACGATCAATCCGTACGCGACGAGCTTGCCGACGTAATAGACGACGAAGACAGTGAAGAACGAGACGCCGCCGACATGCAGTGAGTTCGCAGCGAACCAGTCATCGAGCGCCGCCGGCAGTTGCAACAACGCGAAGACGAGCGCGGCGGAGATGAGCAGCTCCATCTCGCGCGTGAGTTGAAACAGTGCTTTCGCCTCGGGATCACGCTCGGGCATATGCGGAGTGTAGCGTGACGGGTGATATCTTCCCCGGCCGTGTCAGAGCGCCCTTTTCTCATCCTCATCGTCCTCGACGGCTTCGGCTGCCGCAGCGAATCCGAGTGGAACGCGATTGCGAACGCGGACACGCCGCGCTTCGACAAGCTGTTCGCGGAATCCGCCTGGACGACGCTCGAGGCGTCGGGACTCGCGGTCGGATTGCCCGAGGGACAGATGGGCAATTCGGAAGTGGGGCATTTGAATATTGGAGCGGGACGCGTCGTCGATCAGGACATCGTCCGCGTCAGCAAATCCATTCAGCACGGCGAGCTGCTGCACAATCCCGTGTTCGTCGACGCCGTGAAAAACGCGCGCGCCGTGCATTTCGCCGGATTGCTCAGCGACGGCGGCGTCCATTCACTGCAACAGCATCTGCACGGGATGGTCGACGCGGCGCTGGAGCTCGGTGCGAAACACGTCTACGTCCACGCGATCCTCGACGGCCGCGACACGCCGCCGAAGTCCGCGGAGAAATACCTCGGCGATCTGCTCGCGCATCTCGACGGCAAAGCCGCGAAACTCGCGACCGTCATCGGCCGCTTCTTCACGATGGATCGCGACAAGCGCTGGGAGCGTGTGCAACGAGGCTACGACCTCATGACGCTGGGCGTCGGCACCGAGACGAAGGATCCGATGGAGACGATGCGCCGCTTCTACGAGCAGGGCGTCACCGACGAATTCATGGAGCCGATCTCCGTCGTCACCGCGGAAGGCAATCACCTCGGCCGCGTCGAAGACGGCGACGCTCTCTTCTTCTTCAACTTCCGCGCGGATCGCATGCGCGAGATCGTCACCGCCTTCAAAGACGCGGACTTCGACGGCTTCTCGCGCGCGGTACAGCCACACGTACAACTCGTGACGATGAATCGCTATCACGAGAAATTCGACATCCCCGTCGTCTACGGTCCCGAAGCGATTCGCAACAACCTCGGCGAAGTCCTGTCGCGCGCGGGGCTCAAACAGTTCCGCATCGCGGAGACCGAGAAATACGCGCACGTCACGTTCTTCTTCAATGGCGGATCCGATACGCAATTCGAAGGCGAAGAGCGACTGCTCGTGCCTTCGCCGAAAGTGAAGACGTACGACCTCAAGCCGGAGATGTCCGTGTTCGAAGTCGCGGACAAAGTCGTCGAGGCCATCGCGTCGAAAAAGTACGACGTCGTGATCATGAACATCGCGAATCCCGACATGGTCGGACACACCGGCGTGATGGATGCCGCGGTGACTGCGGTGCACGACACCGACGTCGCGGTCGGACGCATTCTCGATGCGGTCGAGAAAGTCGACGGCGTCGCGCTCATCACCGCGGATCACGGCAACGCCGAATTGATGTTCGATCCGAAGACCAACCAGCCGCACACCGCGCACACGATGTTCCCGGTGCCGCTGATTCTCGTCGACGCGAAGAAGCGTTTCGGCACGTTGCGCGGCGGCGGCGTGTTGTCGAACGTCGCGCCGACGATCCTGCAGATTCTCGGCATCGAGAAGCCGGCGGAGATGACGGCGGAGTCGCTGCTGGTGCGACCGTGATCGACCAGGTCATCCTCGTCCGTCACGGTCAGACCGTCCACAACGTCGCCGGCATCGCGCAGGGCTGGAACGACAGCGACCTCTCCGACCTCGGCCGCATTCAGGTGCAGAAGCTCGCGCAACGCGTACTCGAGCTCAAACCGACTGCGCTCTATTCGTCGCCGCTCGGCCGCGCGCTTTCGACTGCGGAAGCGATCCGCGAAGTCACGGGACTCGAGATCATCACCAACGATGATTTTCGCGAGATGAATTACGGCCGCTGGGAAGGGTGTTCCTTTCTCGACGTCCGGCGCACCGATGAAGAGATTTACCGCCGCTGGATCGTCGACGGCGAAGAGCCGTGTCCGGAAGGCGAGTCGCACATGGACGTGCATCGTCGCGTCATGCGCGGCATCGAAGCCGTGACGACGGAACGGCCGCTCATCGTCACCCACGGCACGGCCTTGCGCATCGCGGCGACCGCGCTGCTCGACGTGCCGGTCATGGTCTCGCGCAACTTCGCACAGGAAAACGCGGCGTTGAACGTCTTCGTGCGGCGAGGCGAGAGATGGATCTTGAAGTATTGGAATGACGCGCGGCACTGGGACGCGAATCGCTAAAGGACAGACATGCTCCTCGAAGACATCACAAGCCAACTCGTTGAAACCCTGAAATCGCGGACGCTCGCGCTGTTCGGCCATCCGGTCGATCGCGTGGTGTTGCAGCCGCCGCCGAAACTGAACATGGGCGATCTGGCGACGCCGATCGCGCTCGAATTGGCGAAGGCGTTGAAGCGCAAGCCGCGTGAGATCGCGGAGCAGCTCGCGAACGGGATGCAATTGCCGGCGCTCGTGGAGTCGGTGTCGGTCGAAGGTGCGGGGTATCTGAACTTCCGCATCGATCGCGGCGGATTCACCGCCGCGCATTTCCGCGCCGTGATGGCGCCGCCTGCGCCGAGCGGCGAGCGCGTGATCGTCGAGCACACGAACATCAATCCGAACAAGGCCGCGCACATCGGACATCTCCGCAACGCGGTTCTCGGCGACACGTACGTGCGTTGCGCGAAGTGGCTCGGCGATCGCGTCGAGACGCAGAACTACATCGATGACACGGGCGTGCAGGTCGCGGACGTCGTGGTCGCATTCGAGCGGCTCGAAAAGAAATCGCTCGCCGACGTGCAGCAGCTCATCGAGACGAACGAACGCTTCGACTACGTCTGCTGGGACGTCTACTCGAAGATGGCGAATTACTACGCCGAACATCCTGAGGCGAAGGAGTGGCGCCGCGAGACGCTGCATCGCATCGAGCAGCAGGAAGGCGAGACGTCGCAACTCGGCGTGACGATCGCGCGCGCCATCGTGCAGCGCCACCTCGCGACCATGCTCCGCCTCGGTATCACCTACGACCTCCTGCCGAAGGAGAGCGACATCATTCACCTGCACTTCTGGGATCGCGCGTTCGAGCTGCTCAAGGAATCGGGCGCGGTGATCTACGAGCACGAAGGCAAACACAAGGGCTGCTGGGTGATGAAGCTCGACGAGTCGGAAGAGTTTTCCGGCATGGCTGAGCCGGACAAAATCCTCGTGCGTTCGAACGGCACGGTCACGTACACGGGGAAAGACATCGCCTATCAGCTCTGGAAGCTGGGCATGCTCGATCGCACGTTCCAGTATCGCAAGTTCCTCACGTACCCGGACGGCCATGTGCTGTGGGAGACGACGGCGAACAATGACGGCGACTCGACGGCGCCGAAGTTCGGCGGCGCGAATCGCGTCGTGAACGTGATCGACTCGCGCCAGGCGTATCTGCAGAAAGTCGTGAAGGAAGGCGTGCACAAGGTCGCGGGCGACAAGGCCGCGGACTCGTCGATTCACTTCGCGTACGAGATGGTCGCGCTCACTCCCGCCACGGCGAAAGCCCTCGGCATGGAGATCTCCGACGAAGACGCAACGCGTGCGTACGTCGAGATGTCGGGCCGCAAAGGACTCGGCGTCAAAGCGGACGACATGCTCGACATCCTCGAGAAGAAAGCCGCCGACGCCGTCCGCGCGAACTCGCAGGAAGTCACCGACGCCGACGCCCTCGGCAAGCAGATCGCGATCGCGGCGCTGCGCTACTTCATGCTGCGCTACGGCCGCAACAAAGTCATCGCGTTCGACTTCGACGAGGCGCTGCGTTTCGAAGGCGACTCCGGTCCGTACCTGCAGTACTCGACCGTGCGCGTGCAGAACATCTTCCGCAAGATGGCCGAGCGGGGAGTCGATCCGCGCACGGACGATCGCGCGGTCGACGACCTCACGCTCAATCAGGGACTGACGGATGAGATGTGGGAGCTGGTGCGGCTCAGTGCAGAACTGCCGGGCGCAATTCGTCGCGCGGTGGATTCACTCGAGCTGTCGGTGGTGACGCAATACCTGCTCGATCTCGCGCAGAAGTTCAACAGCTTCTACCACAAGTATCCGATCCTTCCGGAGAAGGACGACGCCGAGCGTCAGCGTCGCGCGGTGTGTGCGGAAGTGTTCCGCCGCACGATGGTCGGAGCGATGGAGTTGCTGGGGATTCCGGTTCCAGAGCGGATGTAGGTGGGTTGTGTGTCATCCCGTGCGCAAGCACGGGATCTCCCGATTCTGGGGATCCCGCGCCAAGGCGCGGGATGACACGGGCTGCAAATACACGAGCTCGCTGGTGAATCGTGAGTCGGCGCGTACAATCGCGGGAAAGGCCTCGTCCAAGGGCCGGTCCCACTATGAATCACGATCGCAAAGACTTCGCTCTGCGTGCCCTCATTGTCGTTGCCGGGGTGCTCTCCGCCGTGTTGCTCGCCATGAAGGGATACGGGCAGGCCTTGCCCGGAGTCGCCATTGGGGGCGCACTCGGTGCGTTCTTCGCCTCGCGCGTGCAGCAGCCTGCAAGCGAGGACTGAGAGTCAAAGAGACAGACGGTGGAGGACAGCCACGCCTCCGGACGGATCGCGCGAATCCGTCCTCCACACCCGTCTGGCTACGCTCCTTCGTCCGAGTGATGGCCGCCCTCGGCGCGGCGCACGTTCTCGGCCTGCAGGCCTTTCGGTCCCTGCTTGACGTCGAACTCCACCCGCTCGCCTTCATTGAGCGTGCGATAGCCCGACGCCTGAATCGAAGAATGGTGGCAGAACACGTCTTCCCCCGTGCTCCGCTTGATGAACCCGTAACCTTTGTCGTTATTGAACCACTTCACTACACCTGTCTCAGGCATTCCTACCTCCGACGCTGCCGTGAAGCTCGGCCCGGCGCGCCCTGCGCGTCATTGCCCCAATTGCTTGGGCGGAAATCTAATTTTGCAATGGGCGGGCCCGGAATCACCAGATTAATGCGCGATTCATCCCGATTCTTTCGAATCCGAGGGACTCGTACAGGCCGATTGCGGGGGCATTGAAGTCGTTGACGAACAATGTAACCGTTTTCGCTTTGCGCCCGAGGTGACCGCAGACTTCGCGTAATAGCTCGGCGGACAGTCCGCGGCGGCGAAAACGAGGGTGCGTCCAGACCCCCATGAGCTGCACGGCGTCGGGCGTCATCGCCGAATATTCGCACTTCGATGCGATCACGCCGTCGACGACACGGATCACGGAGCGCTTCTTTTCGACGAGCTCACGAATGCGCTCGCGATAGCCGGCAGCGTCGCGCTCCAGTGGATCGATTCCGACTTCCTCTTTGTGCATTGCAGCGCATGCGGGAACGAGTGCGTCGAGATCTTTCATCGTCGCGTGACGTGCAAGCGTGAGGTCGGGATAGTCGAGGCGCCGCGGCAGCGCGTAAATCGGCTGATTCATGCGCACGACCGTGGGCGGATCGATGCGCGTGCGCAGCGCGGTCCACAACTCTTCGACGAGATGCGCGGGCGAGATGATCGCGCGCACTGGAAGCATGCGACTGAGAATCCGGTCGCCGATCAGCGCGACCGCGGATTCGGTGATGTCTTTCGGAATCGACGGATCACCGCCGAGGACGATGTTCGTCGCGAGTGAGGCGACGAGCACGATTGCGCCGTTGTAGCGCACGACGGCGATCTGCGTCGCGGCGAGCGTGCGTTCTTCGAGGAGACGGGAAATCAGGTAGACGTTGATCAGCGGGTCGCGCTGGAGAAACTCCAGCGCACCCTTGAAGTCGTCATCCGACAGCAGTCGAAGCGACCATCGGCCTTCCGCTGGGAGTGTGGCCATCAAGTCATAGCTGCGCGTTTCCTACAATTGCGAGCGGCCCAAGTATGACACCCCGTCCTTCACTTTGTGCCACCACGAGCGGTCCTTCCACTCCTCGAACTTGCGCTCGCGCGTGTATTTCAGGTCATTGGCGAATGCCGCCCGCAATTGCTCCGCGATCGCGGGATCGATCACGCCGATGCTCACTTCGTCATTGAGGCGGAACGAGCGATTGTCGAAATTCGTGGAGCCGACGCACGACCACACGCCGTCGACGACGATCAGTTTTTGATGCAGCAGCGTTCGCTCGTACTCGTACACGCGCACGCCGCGTTTGAGCAGCGTTCCGAAATGATGGTGACTGGCGTGTTGCACGAGCGCGCTGTCGGTGGCGTCGTCGGACGGAACCATGATGTGCACTTTGACGCCGCGATCGACGGCCTCTTCGAGCGCGGCGATGGCTTGCTTGTCGGGAAGCAGATACGGGTTCTGAATCAGGATCTCGCGACGCGCGGCTTTGATCGCGAGGTAATAAAGGATCTGCACGGACGAGACGCTGCCGTCCGGCGACGTGTACGCGACGTGCGCAGAGCTCGTCCCCGTCGGCGCGATTTTCGGGAAGTACTTGTCGCCCGCGGGAATCTCGCCCGTCTCTTCGATCCAGTTCTCCGAGAACGCGCCCTGCAGTCGATTCACGACCGGGCCGGTGATGCGCAGTCCGGTGTCGCGAAATTCTTTCTTGTTACGTGCGTCGCCTGCCCATTCGTCCGCGATGCAGTAGCCGCCGATGTATGCGATGCGGCCGTCGATGATCATCAGCTTGCGGTGATCGCGATTGTTGAGGCGGCCGAGGTTGCTGATGCGCAGCGGATGAAAATGCGCGACCTTCACGCCCGCGTCTTCGAGCATTTTCTTCACGTCGCCTTTGAGTTGGCGGCCGCCCGATGCGTCGACGAGGATGCGCACTTCGACGCCCTGCTTCGCTTTGTCCGCGAGGATCTTCGCGAGTCGTCGCGAGACTTTGCCGTCGTACCAGATGAAGCTTTCGATGTGGACTGTCTCGCGCGCGGCGAGGATGTCGCGTTCGAGCGCGGGGAAAAACATCACGCCGTTCTGCAGGACCTGCATCGAGTTGCCGGGCTCGATCGCGGAGTGCGTGAGCGCGGCGAGCGATGGCAGGAGCGTCCCGAGCTCGCCGGCGTCCTTCACTTTGAGTTCCGTGCTCGGCTCGCGTTTCACGGACCACATGAGGATCGTGAGCACCGTGATCACGAGGATCCCGGCGACGCACATCACGAGCGGCATGCGCACGTACGTCGTTCCGCGTTCGGTCCAGAGGGAGAAGTGTTCCTTGTTTTCTTTCGTCGTCATTGATGAATGAGCTCTGCGATCACCGGGCGATGGTCGGATGGGCCGTCGTCGAGCACGCGTGAAGTGCGAACCGTCCAGCCACGGTCTGCGAGGATGTAGTCGAGCCGTTTCTCCATCACGCGATGTGTGGGTGCCTGCGGATCGCCTGCGAGCTGCATGACGGTGCCGCCGAGAAACTTCGCGATTTCCGGACTGTCGGGCGGCGCATTGAGATCGCCGGTGAGGATGAAGGGATGGACGCTGGCGCGGAGGTGATCGCTCACGCACTGCAGTTGCAGATCGCGCGTCTTGATGCCGAGGGAGGCCCAGGCGGCGAGGTGCGTGACGTAGAACTCGATCACGCCGCCGTTCACCGCCACTTTCGTGTCGAGCAGCGTGCGCGGCTCGCCCGTGCCGGGAAGATCGTGGACGTCAGACGAGAGGATCCGGCCGCGCGCGAGCACGGCGTTGCCGAAGTCGCCGCCCGCGAACCGGTAGCTGCGTCCGAAGACGACGTTCATGCCGGTGCGCTTCGCGAGCGCGAGGGTGTGATCGCCGAAGCGCGCCTGCCACGTTTTGCGATGTGCCTCGTTGATGCCGACGAGGTCGGGCTTGTACTTGTTGATGACCTTCGCGATCTCGTCGATGTGATCGGTGCGCAACAGCGAGGCGTGGCCTTCGATGTTGAAGGTCATGACCACGAGCCGCTTCGGATAGGTCGACGCAAAGTTGCGTGGCTTCGGAGCGGAGCATTCGCCTTCGCGAAACTCGTACACGCCGAGGACGCGATACGCGATCACGATCAGGATGAGTGCCGCGAGAACTGTGAGAACGCGCTTGAGCGGGCGCATGGAAAGCGCGGAGGAGCAAGGGTCGCGCCCGGCAGCAATCGCCTACGTCGCGAGGACCGTCACGTCGCCGTGCTTCCACAGCGCGGACGCGGGGAACTCTTCGCTGATCTCGCCGCTGCGCAGTCGCGCGATCGCGTCTTCTTTTCCGCTCCCCGACACGAGGAGCACGATGCGACGTGACTCGAGGATCGTGGCGATGCCCATCGTCACGGCGTGCGTCGGGACGTGGCCGTCTTCGAAGAGATCGGCGTTCGCGTGTCGCGTGGATTGCGTCAGCTCGACGACGCGCGTGCGGGCGTCGAACGATGTGCCGGGCTCGTTGAAGCCGATGTGGCCGTTGCGGCCGAGTCCGAGGAACGTGAGATCGAGTCCGCCGGCGGCGGCGATGTCGCGTTCGTATTGCTCGGGGGCGTCCGCGTTCGGAAGGTGCGCGTTCGATGGGTCGAGATCGACGTGATCGAAGAGATGCTGCTTCATGTAGCTGAAGTAGCTGCCCGGATGTTCGCGCGGCAGGCCGGCGTACTCGTCGAGGTTGAACGTCGTGACGTCGCGGAAGCAGTGGTACTCGCGCGAGCATTCGCGCACCACGCGTTCGTACATCCCGATCGGCGTGCGGCCCGTCGGCAATCCGAGAACGACGCGCGGGTTCTCGCGAATCGCGCTCAGCAGGATTTCGGCGGCGCGCCCTGCGAGCGCATCCGGCGCGTCAAACGATTCCCATCTCATGTCCACGCGCCCACACCCGCTGCACCTCGAAGCGATCGTTCAGCACGACCAGATCGGCGTCGTAGCGGCGCTCGATCTTTCCCTTCCGATCGGCGACGCCGATGATGCGCGCCGGCACTTCCGTCGCCAGCGGCAGCACGGTCTCGACCGGCAATCCCGCGAGCTCGATCATGTTCTTCACCGCGCCGGACATGGTGAGCACACTGCCCGCCAGCGTGCCGTCGCCGAGTCGCGCCGCGCCGTCCGCGACGGTGACTTCGTAGTCGTAGAGTTTGTACGTTCCTTCCGCGAGTCCGCACGCGCGCATCGCGTCGGTGACGAGCGCGATGCGTTGCGGCATCGACTGCACGCCGACGCGCAACGCTGCCGGATGAACGTGCACGCCGTCCGCGATCAACTCCGCCGTCGCGTGAACCGCGGTCAGCGCCGCGCCGACGACGCCGGGATCGCGGTGATGCAGCGGCGTCATCGCGTTGTACAGATGCGTGAAGTGCGTCGCGCCCCACTCGATCGCCGCGACCGCGGTCGCATGGTCCGCCGATGTGTGTCCGATCGAGAAGATCACGCGATCGCGAAAGTGCTCGATCAGTCCCTGTGCGCCTTCGATCTCCGGCGCGAGCGTGACCATCCAGCGCAGTCGCGGCGCCTGTGCGATCAGCGCGGCGACTTCGTGAATGTCGGCGGGACGGATCGACGCGCGATCCTGCGCGCCCGCGCGCGACGCGTTGATGAACGGTCCCTCGAGATGCACTGCTACGATCTCCGCACCTTCGGGGCGATCGCCGGAAACACGCGCGATCGTTTCGACCGCGTTGTGCAGATCGCTGCGCGACGCGGAGAGCGTCGTCGCGGCGAGTGCGGTGGTGCCGTGCGTTGCGTGAAACCCGAGGATGCGCGCGGTGGCGTCTTCGTGCGCGTCCATGAAGTCCGCGCCATCGCCGCCGTGCACGTGCACGTCGACGAAGCCCGGCACGAGAATGCCTTCGATCGGCTCCGCGCCCGCGGGCACATGCGTCGTCCGCGCGACGTCGACGATCACCTGATCGTCGATGGAAACGAGTATGTCTTCCGCGAGCACGCCATCGACGAACGCGCGGCCATAGAGGTGTTTCATAAGCAGTTGGCGGTTGGCAGTTGGCGGTTGGCGGTTATGCCGGAAGCCCACGACGCGTTTCGATCGTGCTCCCGCCAACCGCCAACTGCCAACCGCCAACCGGTCATAAACAAATCTTTCCTAACACCGTCGGACGTCCGCCCGTCGCACCGGCGACGTTCGTGACCAGTCCGACCACGGAGTCATTCGCAATCATGGCCATCGCCATTGCCTCTTTTGCTTCGGAGGCTTTGTAGATCAGCACCTTCTGCTTCGGCATCCGCTCTTTCAACATCCGCACGAGCGTCGGATTCTTCGCGCCGCCGCCGGCGAGCATGACTTCGTGCACCGGGCCGCGCGGATGAACGAACTCGCGATACGCGCGGGCGATGCTCTCCGCGGTGAGAGCAGTGGCCGTGGCGATGAGATCGCGAATCGGGACTCCGGGCGCCTCCGCGAGGATGCGACGTGCGAACTGCGCGCCGAAGAGCTCGCGGCCGGTCGTCTTCGGCGGCAACTTCGCGAAATACGGATCCGACATCCAGTAGTCGAGCAGGTCTTCGCGGACCTTGCCCTCATTGCCGAGGATGCCGTCGACGTCGTAGTTCTGCCGGCCGTTCGTCGCGATCCATGCGAGCTCGTCGATGATCATGTTGCCGGGGCCGGTGTCGAACGCGATGACGTCTTCCCACTTCGCGCCCGGCGGGATGTACGTGACGTTGCCGATGCCGCCGATGTTCTGAATGCAACGGCCGCGCGATTTGTGGCGCAGAAGCACCCAGTCGAAGTACGGCACCAGTGGCGCGCCGTGTCCGCCCGCCGCGACGTCGCGCACGCGCAAGTCGCCGACGGTGATGATGCCGGTGCGTTCCGCGATCACGGCGGATTGTCCGATCGCGAACGTCGAGCGCGTCGCGATCGGCTCGTCGATCCAGTCGACGTCGGCGTTGACGATGCTCAGCTCCGGATCGTGCCAGACGGTCTGGCCGGCGGATGCGACGAGGTCGACGGATTCGGCTTTGATGCGCGTCTCTTTGAGGATGCGCAGCACCGCGGCGGCGAACACTTCGCCGAGGATGAAGTCGTAGCGGCAGATGTCGTCGATGCGTGCGCGTTTCGGATCGAACAGCTCGCGCACTACGCCGCGGATTTTTGCGGGGTACGGGAAGCTGCGGAAGTGCTCGAGCTTCACCGTCGCGTTGAGGCCGTGCTTCTGGATGCGCACCATCGCGACGTCGATGGCGTCGAGCGACGTGCCGGACATCAGGCCGATGATGCGCCGCGAGTATTTCGTCGCGACGTGCATCAGCCGCTCGAGGCGGCTCACGTTTCCAGAACCTCGCGCAGCGTCTTTCCTTCGAGCAACCGGCGCGCTTCGTCCGCACTGACTTTCTTCTTCGCGATGATCGTCGCGACTTTCACGTTGCCGTCCGATTCGCGCATCGCCTGCACGGCCATCGGACGCAGCACGCCGGCCGCGAGCTCCACCATGCGCACCGCGCGGTTGCGCAGCTTCTCGTTCGTCGCCGGCATCTCGATCATCAGATTCGAGAACACGCGGCCGGTGCGGATCATCACGCCGGTCGAGAGTTGATTGAGCACGAGCTTCTGCGCGGTGCCGCTCTTCATGCGCGTCGAGCCCATGATCACTTCCGGTCCGGTCTCGACGACGATCGGGATGTCCACGTGTTGCGCGAGCGGCGACGATGCTACGTTTGTAACACCGACCGTCAGCGCGCCGAGCATGTTCGCGCGTCGCACCGCGGCGACGGTGTACGGCGTCGTCCCGCTCGCCGCAATCCCCACGATCGCATCCTCGGCCGTGACGTTCGTGTTGACCGCGGCAATCGCGGCCTCCTCGTCGTCCTCGGCGCCTTCCGCAGCGGCGAAGTAGGCGCGGTCGCCGCCGGCCATCAGCACCTGCACGAGATCGCGGTCGATGCCGTACGTCGGCGGGAGCTCGGAGGCGTCGAGCATGGCGATGCGTCCGCTGGTGCCCGCACCTGCGTAGAAGAGACGCCCGCCGTGACGGATCCGCTCGGCGATCTCGTCGATGGCGTGGGCGATGCGATCCGCCTGCGCGGCAACCGCTCCCGCCACCCGGGCATCTTCTTCCTGAATGATGCGAACGATCTCTCGGGTCGTCCGCTGGTCGATGTCGAGGCTTGCCTCGAGCCGTTCCTGGCTCATGGTCGTGGCGAAGATATCATTGCGCTCCCATGGAGCTCGATCTCGACGGACTGCAAGTCGCTTACCTCGGTGTCGCGCTCGCCCACTATCTCGACCTCGAGACCGGCGACATCATCGATATCCCTCTCGACGCCGATGCGCCCGGCGACGCGTCACGCTATCGCCGCGTGCCGACGCGCACGGAGGAATCGGAGGCGGAGGATCGCGTGCTGTTCGTGGAGGGGATGAAGCCGGGCGAGATGCGCGATGAGCTCGCCCGGGCAGTCGACGACCACGGCGAGTTTCGCCGCGTGCTCCTCAACGATCGCCGCACCGAGCGTCAGTTCTTCAACTTCAAGAACGATCGGGCGACGAAGGCGATCGAGGTCTGGCTGACTGAGGAAGGCCTCAGGGCTTGACCTGGATGTTGCCTGAGCCGTGCGGCAGTGCTTCGAACGCGTACGAGCCGAACGAGAAGCTCTGACAATCGACACTGCCCGTGCCGTGGCTCGACGGAACACCGACGTCGTCGAAACGCTCGGCATCCGTTGCGATCCAACTGAACGACCAGCCCGGGTCGCCCGGCACTTCGGAGTCTTCCGGCGTCCACGACATCGATGACGTGCGGTATGCGCCCCATGTGAATTTGTCGGGACCCGCGGCCTTGCTCCCTTCGCCGCCGTCTTCGACTGCGAGCACCGCGCGCACGCCCACGTACGCCGGAACGCTCGACGATGTGACGATGCCGCTCATCGCCGCGCGATTGTCGGCGACGCGCAGACAGTCGACGTCCACTGTGAGTGAGACCGTGACGGACGACGCGCCAGTGCCGCCGGTGCCTTCGCCGTCGACGTCTTCGTCGGAAATGTCGGTGGTGCCGGTAAACGTGATCTGTCCATCCGCTCCGCTGCCGAACGCGCGGGCGTTGTATTGAATCCCGCCCGATGCGCCGTTCAATGCGAAGCTGAAATCACCGTTGGAAGACGGACCGCTGTCCGCGAAAAGCGGAGCGGTAATGAGAAGCAACGCCAGAAACACGAAGTGCAAAGGTTTGCGCATTGCGGACTCTCCTGTCGTTGGGGCCTGTCCGGCCAACGTAGGTTCGTACGCGTGTAAAGGCAACGCAGACGGACTTCGGGAAGGGCGCAGTTGCTTTAATAGGTGGTTACGGAGAGCGCGTAACCACCAGCAACGTCACATCGTCGTCGAGATTCTCTGCATCGCCGACGTGCGTGAGCACTGTGTCGTTCACTGCAGTGGCCAGCGATTCCGCAGATGATCCGTGCAATTTCTGTAATGCATCGGCGAGCGTATTGGAGCCGAGATCGATGCCTGCGTCATTCCGCGCTTCAGTGACGCCGTCGGTGAACAGTACGAGTGAATCGCCCGGATCGAGTTGCAGTTCGCGATTGACGAATTCCGCGCGTGATACGACGCCGAGGAGCAGGTCGCTGTCAGTGAGCTCCGTTGTGCCGTTCTTCTGAATCAGGAGCGGCGGCGTATGTCCCGCATTCACGTATTCGATGTGACCGGTCTTCGTGTCGAGACGGCCGAGGAACAGCGTGACGAATTTCGATTGCGGGAGATTTTCTTTGAGCGCGAGATTGAGCTGCGTGACCAGCGTCGCAGGATCGGGATCGGTCTTCGAGAAAATCCGGAACGCGACCTGGAGGCCGGCCATCATCAATCCGGCGGTGACGCCTTTGCCGCTCACGTCGCCGATGACGAAGTACATCTGGCCGCCCGGACGCATCGCGAAGTCGTAGTAGTCACCGCTCACTGTGCGACACGGCTGGTTCTTGCCGACGAACGTGAAGCCTTCAATGCCTTTCGGCGCGTCCGGCAGAAGGCGGCGCTGAATGCCGGACGCCATCTTCAGCTCTTCGTCCATGATCCGCTTCTGGATCGCTTCTTCGCGGAGTCGCGTCGTTTCGAGCTTGATTGCGGCGAAGCGGCCGATCTGGGCGACGAGCTTCACGTCCTCTTCGCTGATCGAGCGCTGCGTGAAAAGATAGTCGACGTACAACACGCCGACGACCGCGTTGCCGATCATCACGGGTGCGCAGAGGATCGAGTGGATGCCCTGCATGATGATCGACTGCGCGCGCCGCAGTTTCTCGTCCATCGCGACGTCGACGTACGCGAGGGCTTTCTTCTCTTCGACGATCTCGGTGAGCAGCGTGTGGCTGATCGTGAGCTCGCTCTGATCGGTCTTGTCCTGTCGCCGCACTTCGACTTTCGCGAACGAGCGGCCGTCCGGCGCGAGCAGCGCGATGGCCGCGCGCGACGGGTGCAGGTGCTCCATCACGCGATCGACGATGAAGCCGAACAGCTCGTCCATCGGCCGGTCTTCGATGAGCTCGCGCGCCAGCAGCGTCAACGTCTGCAGTCGCGAAATGTCCTGCGCCTCGGGGCGATCCGAAATCTCGTGGACCGCGATCGCGATGGTCGGACTGGCCGCGGAGTCACCGACGGCGATGAAGCGATCGGTGCTGCGGTCGTTCGTCTCGAAGACGATCTCCGTGTCGCCGAGACGGATGCGGTCGCCGGTCTTGAGAATCTCGTCGCGCTCGACGCGCGTGCCGTTCAGGTACGTGCCGTTCGCGCTGCCGAGATCCTTGAGCATCCAGCCGGTCGGCACGGCGACGATCTCCGCGTGTTTGCGGGAGAGGTAGCGATCTTTGATGGGGATGGTGCAGTCGGACGCGCGGCCGATGGAGACGGATTGACCTTCGAGCGGCTGGCGGAAGGGCGAGAACAGAGGCGAATAGACAGTGACTTCCGCGCGCGACACGACCGTGCTCACCGTACTCATCTGAGGGGGCTCCGTTGGGTTGACGCGAGATTGTAGCTGATCGTACGGTGCG